>CALGWX010000165.1 GCA_937936215.1 uncultured Burkholderiaceae bacterium
TGGAAAGGCGCGCCGCAAGCGCCGTATCGTGGCGTTGATCGGCCGGGTATTTCAGGCGGGCGATCTTGTCTGCGATACTGGCGTTCTGGATCACTTGCCGGGCCATGCGTTCGGCGATGGGCGGGGCAAGGCTGGCCAGCAGCGCCGGTTCGATCCAGCGCTGCGGTGACAGCAGGCAGGCGCGCTCAATGGTGTTGCGCAGCTCGCGGACGTTGCCGGGCCAGCGCTGCTGCATCAGCACCCGCTCGCCTTCGCTCGTCAACTCGCGCGCCGCCTGGGCATGCGCCCGGTTCCAGTCGGCGACGAAGCGGTGCGCCAGCCACAGCACGTCCTCCGGCCGCTGCCGCAGTGGCGGCACGCGCAGGTGGACGACATTGATGCGGTAGTAAAGGTCCTCGCGGAAGCGGCCGGCGCGCACCTCGTCGTTCAGCCGCTTGTGCGTGGCCAGGATCACGCGTACCGCCAGCTTGATCGACTCTTCCGAGCCCAGGCGGGTGATGGTGCGGTCCTGCAGCACCCGCAGCAGCCGCGCCTGCAGCGCGGCCGGCATGTCGCCGATTTCGTCGAGAAACAGGGTGCCGCCGTGCGCCTGCTCGAACTTGCCGCGATGCGTCTTCTGCGCGCCGGTGAAGGCGCCGCGCTCGTAGCCGAACAGTTCGGCCTCGATCAGCGACTCCGGCAGCGAGGCGGCATTGACCGCCACGAAGGGCGCCGCCTCGCCGAGCGTGCTGCGGTGCAGGCAGCGGGCAAGCTCCTCCTTGCCGGCGCCGGACTCGCCAGTGACCAGCACCGTGTCCCAGTGGCTGCCCAGCCGCACGACCGTCTCGTGCAGCCGTTTCATCTCGCTGGAGACCCCGAGCGGGCAGGCGGCGAAATCCAGCGGCCGCTCCAGCGGCTTCGCGGGCCCAAAGCCGCGCAGCCGCCGAATCAGGCGGTCGATGTCGAGCGGCTTGGTAAAGAAGTCGGCGGCGCCGGCTTCGAGCAGCGCCTCCCGCTGCGCGACCGTGCCGTAGCCGGTGATGAAGATCCACGGCTTGCCGGCAAAGGCCGGCTGCAGGCGGGTGAACAGCGCCGGGCCGGCCATGTCGGGCAGGCGCACGTCGCTGACGAAGGCGTCGATGCCCTCCTCCGGCGCCAGGGCGGCGGCCGCGGCGCCATTGCGCAGCCAGCGGCAGCCGAAGCCTTCCAGCGTCAGCCGCTCGGCGAGGGTCTCGCCCATGATGGGATCGTCCTCGATCAAGCAGATGTTCATGGCGGGGACGTTGCGCTGTGCAGGGGGAAAGTGGCGACGATCTCGGTGGCGAAGCCGGGCGACGCCTGCGGCGCCAGCTCGAGCCGCCCGCCGACCGTGTGGAGGATGCGGGCGGTGATCCACAGGCCGAGCCCGGTGCGGCCATCGTCGCTGCGCGGCTGCGCTTCGAGCAGTTGCGCGAACTGCGGCGCCGTCAGCGCCGCGCCGGTGTTGGCGACGCGCACGCGCCAGGCGCCGTCCACGCTTTCGGCCAGTACGCGCACCCGGCCCTGGGCCGCCGCCGCGATGGCGTTGAGCGTCAGGTTCAGCAGCACCTGCCGCACCGGCACCGAGGGCAGCCTGGCACCCTGCGGCGGCTGCACGCGCCAGTCGAGCGCGCAGTCGAGGTTGCGCGCCTCCGGGTGCAGCAGCAGGTACAGATCGTGCACGTCGTCGTCGCGCAGTTCGTGCAGTTCGCGCCGCGCCTCGTTCAGCAGCGCGCTGACCGTCGAGTGGATCTGCTGCAGGCCGCGCTCGAGCAGCGCCAGCGTGCGCTCGGTGGCCTCGTCCACACTGCCACGCAGGCGGCGGTTGGCGATGGCGGCGAGCATGCCGCCGAGCGGGTTGTTGACCTCGTGCGCAATGCTGGCCGTCAGCCGGCCGATGCTGGCCATCCGCTCGGCCTGCAGCATCTCGCGCTCGAGCCGGCGCTTGGCATCGATCTCGTCCATCATGCCGAGGAAGGCGGTGCCGAGGTCGCCGACCTCGTCGTTCAGGCGGCTGACCTCGGCCACCGCCGGCCGCACGTTGGAAGTCGGCGCCTGCCGCATCGACGAGCGCAGCTTCTCCAGCGGCCGGATCATGCGCCGGCCGCCGAACCAGCCCGCCGCGGCCACGGCGATGATCGCGATCGAGCCGAGCAGCGCCAGCCGCTCGGCGATCTCGCGCGCCTGCGCGCGCGGGATGGCGCGCTCCTGCTGCACGATCACGCCGCCGAGCAGCGTCGCCTCCTCGCCGACCAGCCGCTCGGCCACGATCAGCGTGTTGGTCTCCTCGTCTTCGACCACGTAGCTCGAGCCGGGGCGCTCCTCGCCGATCCAGCGCGCCGCCGCGGCCAGCGGCGGCGGCAGTCGGCTGGCCGGCAGGCCGAGCGGGTAGCGCTGCGGCTCGAGGGCGACGAACACCTCGTCCTGGGCGTCGATGACCCAAACCTGTACCGACGGCGCGGCCTCCGCGGCCGTGGCGAGCGACGCGGCGCGCACCGTCTGGAACGCCTGCCACACGTCGTTGGCCAGCACTGCCGGCGCCAGCGAGCGCGCCAGCGTGCGCGCCAGCCGCTGCGCCTGCGCCACCGCGCTGGCCTCGACGTAGCGGTAGACGAGCAGGTAGGTGGTGGTGGCCACGGCAATGCCGGCGGCCAGCGCCACCAGGCCGAGCGCCAGCGGCACCTTCAGTCGGTAGCTCCAGCGCAGCGAGCGGCGGTCCGCCGGCACGGCGATGCCGTTCATCCGACCGTGCGCGCCATCTCGGCGATCGAGTCGAACAGCGCTGGCTTACCGGCGTCCAGCCGGTCGAGCCGCAGTTCGGCGAGCACGGCGCGGCCATCGGGCGCTTCGTGCATCGCCAGCAGCGCCTGTTGCACGCGGGCGCGGGAGGCCGCTTCGACGTGCGCGCCGGCCACCAGCGGCGGGAAGCCGAAGTGCGGCGAGCGCTGCAGCACCCGCGTGCGCTGCGTCAGCGCCGGCATCACCTGCGCCAGTACCTCCCACACGTAGCCATCGACCGCGCCGCCCTCGGCCAGGCCCTCGGCCACCGCCTCGACCACGTTGGGGTGCGAATGGGCGAAGAAGCTGCGGCCGAAAAAGTCGTCGATGCGCTGCTTCTGCTGCGCCAGCAGGTAGCGGACATACAGATAGCCGGAGTTCGACAGCGGATCGGAAAAGGCAAAGCTGCGGCCGCGCAGGTCGGCCAGCGCCGTCGCCGCGGAATGGCTGCCGGCGATAAGGTAGCTCTGGTACAGCGGCCGCCCCCGCCACAGCGGCACCGCCAGCAGGTGGAACTCGCGCGCGTGCAGCACATAGGGGAAGCCGCAGATCCACGCCACGTCGATCTGGCCGGCGCGCAGGCCGTCGATGATCGGCGAGTACACGCCGCGCTGGACGAACTGCACGCGCGCGCCGGTGGCCGCTTCGAGATAGGCCTGCCAGCGGCCAAGCATCCGCAGGCGGTCGTAGAGGAAGACGGCGGTGATGCCAAAGCGGATCGTCGGCGCCTGCGCCCGCACCCTGGCGCTGGCGCCGAGCGCGGCGGCGGCGGCGACAAAGCGGCGGCGATCCATCGATCCAGCACTCCTCGTTACCGGACGGTAACGCCAATCGCGCTCCGTAGAGCGGCCCTGTTACCGAACGGTAACGCAAAACGCCCCTCACTGTCGATAACCCAT
>CALGWX010000166.1 GCA_937936215.1 uncultured Burkholderiaceae bacterium
TCCTGGAAGATGATCTGCATCTTGCGTCGCGCCCGGCGCAGCGCCTCGCCTTCCAGCGCGTCGAGCCGCTCGCCGGCGAGAAGCGCCGTGCCCTCGATGCGGGCCACGCCGCGCAGCAGCTGCAGGATGCCCTTGCCGATGGTCGTCTTGCCGCAGCCGGACTCGCCCACCAGCGCCAGCGAGCGCGCGGGCGCGATCGAAAACGACACCCCATCGACCGCCTTCACGTAACCGACGGTGCGCTTGAGCAGCCCCTTTCGGATCGGGAACCACACCCGATAGTCGCGAACTTCCAGCAGCGGCGGCTTCGCCGTGCCCGTCGCGTTGGCTGCGCCGGCGTCGCCCGCTGCATCGACGCGATCACCGCCCACGCGGCTGACAAAGAAGTCCGCCCGCACGGCCTCGCGATGCAGCAGGCAGCGCACCTGGTGGCCGGCCGCCGGCGCGTAGAGCTGCGGCGGCGTGCTGCGACAGGCCTCGAAAACGCGCGGGCAGCGATCCGCGAAGCGGCAGCCGTCAAACTCGCGGTCCAGCCGCGGTACGGTGCCGGCAATGGCCGCGAGTGGATGGCCGCGCTTGGCGGTGTCGGGCAGCGCCGCGAACAGCATCTGCGCGTAAGGATGCAGGGGCCGGGCGAAGAATTCCTCGGCGCGGGCAAGCTCCACGATCTGCCCGGCGTACATCAGCGCCACCGTGTGCGCCATCTGCGCCACGATGCCGAGGTCGTGCGTGATCAGCAGCATCGCCATGCCGCGCTCGGCCTGCAGGCTCTTGAGCAGGTCGAGGATCTGCTTCTGGATCGTGACGTCCAGCGCCGTGGTCGGCTCGTCGGCGATCACCAGTTCCGGCTCGGCGGCCAGCGCGATGGCGATCATCACCCGCTGCTTCTGCCCGCCGGAGAGCTGGAACGGATAATCGTCGATGCGGCGCGCCGCTTCCGGGATGCCGACGCGCTGCAGCCACTCGATGGCCTTGCTGCGCGCCGCCTGGCCCTTCAGCGCCGTGTGGCGCTCGATCACTTCGACGATCTGGTCGCCCACCCGCATCACCGGGTTCAGGCTGGTGGCCGGCTCCTGGAAGATGATGCTCACCCGCCGGCCGCGCACGTCGCGCATGCGCGCCTCCGGCAGCTGCACGATGTCGGTGTCGCCGATGCGGATCGCGCCGGCGACGACGCGGCCGTTGTCGGGCAGCAGGCGCAGGATGGACAGCGCCGTCATCGACTTGCCGCAGCCAGACTCGCCGACCAGGGCGAAGGTCTCGCCGCGGTCGATCGCCAGGCGCAGGTCCTCGACCGCGCGCACGAGTCCGTGGTCGGTGTCGAGGACGGTGTGCAGGCCGTCGATCGTCAGCATCAGCGCACCGTGGTCCCGGCCGTAGCGGCTTGGCCGGCGTCCTTGCCTTGGGGGAGTGCGGCAACCGCCACGGCATGTCGAACCCAGCGTGGCCGGAACGCCCGCGCGCGGGGATCGAACGCCTCGCGCACGGCGCCGGCGAACAGGTTGGCCGACAGCACCAGCGCCAGCAGGAAGAGGAACGCCGCCAGCAGGTTCCACCACACCGGCGGGTCGCGGCTCATCTCGGTGCGCGCCAGGTTGAACATCGAGCCGAAGCTCGGCGTCGTCGGGTCCACGCCCACGCCGACGTACGACAGCACCGCCTCGTACAGCACCAGCGCCGAGAAATCGAGCACCGCGACGATCAGCACGATGTGCATCAGGTTGGGGAAGATGTGCCGGCGCATGATGCCCAGGTGCGAGACACCGAAGGCGCGCGCCGCCTGCACGTAGTCCAGCTCCGACAGCTTCAGCGTCTCGGCGCGCAGCAGCCGGCACAGCGTCGCCCAGCCGGTGACACCGAGGATCACGCACAGCAGCAGCAGGCGCACGTCGGCGCGCTCCAGCCCCGTTTCGTAAAGCTCGGGGTGCTTGTCGATCCAGACCTGGATCATCAGCACGAAGGCCGCGATCAGCAGCACGCCGGGAATCGACGACAGCACCGTGTACAGGTACTGGATGGCGTCGTCGACCCAGCCCTTGAAGTAGCCGGCCAGGATGCCCAGGCTGATTGCGAACGGCAGCGTGGCGAGCGTCGCCAGCGAGCCGATGACGATCGCGGTGCGGATCGATTTCAGCGCCTGGTACAGCACGTCGTTGCCGGTGCGGTCGGTGCCGAGCACGTGGTAGGCGGGCCAGATCGCGGCGACCCAGCCCACCACCAGCAGCACCGCCGAGGCCGTCAGCAGCATCGCCCGCAGCGGCAGCTCGGTCTCGCCGCGCCGGATCGCGCGCAGGCTGTCGACAAACGAGGTCGCGGCAGACCGCGCTCGAATCGCGGCCACGGCTGC
Source organism: uncultured Burkholderiaceae bacterium (assembly GCA_937936215.1). GTDB lineage: Bacteria > Pseudomonadota > Gammaproteobacteria > Burkholderiales > Burkholderiaceae_F > JADJWR01. The sequence goes on from CALGWX010000166.1 coordinate 2,348, forward strand.
CACCAGCAACAGGGCCGCCAGCCCGCCGGCGGCGAGCCCCGCGGCCGAGCGGCGCAGCAGGTCGGGCACCCACTCGGTGGCCGGATCCTTCAGGTGCGCGCCGCCGTGCGCCAGGCGCGGGAACTCGCGCACCGGCCTGCCATCGACTTCGATCGTCTCCTTGCTGTAGGACCGGTACGAAAGCGGCGCCGAGTACGTCCGCTCGGTGCCCTCCATCTGGCCACGCAGCAACTGGTCGAGCACCGAGTACGTCCGCGTCGAGTAGGCAGGCGGCGCATCGGCCGCCGCCCCTTCCGCCGGCGGCAGCCGCGGCCGGAAGTGGATCGAGTCCAGCACCGCCACCAGCAGGAACAGCGCCAGCATCAACAGCGCGCTCATCGCCGCCGCGTCGCGGAACACCGGCGCCCAGGTGGCGCGAAGGTCCGGCGAACGGCGCACGTGCCACACGTACAGCGCCAGGGCCGCCAGCAACAGCGCCAGCGCGATGTCGGTGGCCAGGAAAACGAACTTCGGCATCGGTCAGGCCAGCCGGATGCGCGGGTCGACCAGCGTGTACGAGATGTCGGTCAGGATCAGGCCGACGATGTACAGCACGGAACCGAGGAACACCATCGCCCGCACGATGGCGAAGTCCTGCGCGTTGATGGCGTCGATGGTGTAGCTGCCGAGGCCCGGGATGCCGAAGAAGCTCTCCATGATCAGGCTGCCGAGGAACAGCAGCGGCAGCACCGCGACGGTGGAGGTCAGGATTGGCAACGAGGCGTTGCGCAGCACGTGGCGGAACAGCACCGCCGCCTCTGACAGGCCCTTGGCGCGGGCGGTGCGCACGTAGTCCTTGCCGATCTCCTCCAGGAACATGGTCCGGTACAGCAGCGAATCGGCGCCCAGGCGCGCCACTACGCCGATGACGATCGGCAGCGCGATGAACACCACCAGGTTCCAGCCGCCGGCAAAGCCCGAGATCGGCACCAGCCGCAGCAGCGTCGAGAAGAACCACTGGCCAACGATGATGTAAAAAAGGGCCGAGATCGACATCAGCACTACTGCCAGCGTCACGCCCCAGAAGTCGAGGTAGGTGGCGCGGAAGAACACCATCAGCAGCGCGATCGACACGGTGGCCATCACGCCGAGCAGGAAGGTGGGCACCGCGATGGCGAGCGACGGCCCGATGCGGCTGCGGATCTCGTAGCCGATGTCGCGCCCGGAATCCGAGGCGCCGAAGTTGAAGGCGAACAGCTGCACCGAGCGCTCGAAGAAAATGGTGTTGGTGAACTGCCGCAGGCCGGCTTCCCGGCCGTTGAACAGCAGCGGCTTGTCGTAGCCGCGCTCGACCTTCCACTTCTCAATCGCCTCCTGCGTCACCCGCTTGCCGCCGATGTTCAGCCGCGCCATGTCGTCCGGCGTGTTGACGGTAAAGAAGAGGATGAAGGTGAAGAGATTCACCCCGATCAGGATCAGCACGCCGTAGGCGAGGCGGCGCAGGATGTAGTTCAGCATCGGCTGCGTGAAGCGTGTCGTGCCCGCGCTGGCCCTTTCGCAAACGCAGGCTCGGGCTCTGGGCCGACGCAAGCCGGCGTCCGCGTCCATCGCGCCGACGCGTCGCCGCCGCCAACCCGCGCAGCGCGCGTGCCCACGCCGCGGCAAGCCGCTGCCCCGCGACTGACGCGCGCCTGGCAACACGGGACGGCGGCCTCCGTCGGGAGCTCGCCCCGGGATTGCGGCGACCGGGCGTGAAGGGCGGGAAACGTCCCGGACGGTCGCCCGGACCTCACTGCCCTGCCCCCACGGCCGCCTCGCGCACGAGCTGCCGCGCCGCGTTCTCGCGCTCGCGCCGCCGGTAGGCGCGGAAGGCGGGCACCACCGCTGCCACCAGGGCCACCGCGATCAGCGCCACCGGCCACCAGATCGGCCGGTTCCACTCCGCGATCTTCTCGCTGCGTAGCTTCGGGTCGACGCGCAGGTACTGGATGTGGTTGCGGATGATCTGGGTCGGCTTGCCGTTGTGCACCCACTGGTGAAAGGCCGCCGCCGAGGTCGGGAAGTAGCCGAAGGTCCAGGGCGCGTCCTCCTGCACGATGCGGATCATCTCGTCGATCAGCTTCGCCTTGGCCGGCCCGTCCTCCTCGAACTTCATCTGCTCGAAGCGCTTGTCGAATTCGGGGTTGCGGTAGTTGGAGGCGTTCTCGCCGTTGCCGTTGGTCAGCGACTTGGCGTTCGGCCCGTAGAGCAGGAACAGGAAGTTCTCCGCGTCCGGGTAGTCGGCGAGCCAGCCCCAGAAGTAGATCTGGTGGCTGCCCTTGTTCACCTTGTCCTGGAAGCGGTTGTAGTCGGTGGCGCGGATCTCGAGCTGGATGCCCAGCTTGGTGAACTGCTTCTGGTACCAGTCCATCAGTGAGCGCGCCGCCGGCGTCAGCGCGCTCAGGTAGTCGAAGTTCAGCACCAGCGGCCGGCCAGTCTTCTCGTCGCGGCCGTCCGGATAGCCGGCCTCCGCGAGGAGTTTCTTCGCCTCTTCGATCGAGCGCCGCTCCAGCCTGCCGTTGACCTTGCGGTACACGACCGGGTTGAACGCCGCCGGCCCGTCGTCGCGGTAGCCAAACAGCCCCGGCGGCAGCGGCCCCTGCGCCGCCATGCCCTGCCCCTTCTCGAAGATGGCGATGTGCTCTTCCCAGTCAATGGCGATCGAGATAGCCTGCCGCAACTTGCGGTTGCGCTCCTTCTGCGCCGGCGTGTCGCCGTCGCCGACCACCGGGTCCAGCATGTTGAAGCCGAGATACCAGGTGTTGGCCTCGATCGTCGTCGGCAGCCGGATGCCCTTGGCCTTGTACTCGGCCTCCTTGTCGGCCGAATCGGCCATCTCGACGATGAAGCCGGTGCCGATGTCCAGCCGTTCGATCTGCGGCGCGTCGTAATAGCCCTGGAAGAACTTCGTCCGCAGCGGGATCGCTTCCTTTTCGATGTTGAAGACGACCTTGTCGACGAACGGGGTCATCTTGCCGCAGTCGGCGAGCATCCCCTCTTGTTGGTCCTTCGGCTCGCCCTCGCAGGGATACGGTTCGCCGCGGAAGTTGGGGTTGCGCTCCAGCACGTGGCGGCGGTTCTCCAGGAACTCGGTCAGCATGTACGGGCCGGTGCCCACCGGCCAGTAGTTCAGCGTCAGGTTCTTCTCCGCCATGCCGGGCTGCGAATAGAACTTCTCCGCCTCCCACGGGATCGGCGCGAAGAACGTCATCGCCAGCCAGTACTTGAACTGCGGGTACTTGCCCTTGATGCGGATGCGCAGGGTGTGGTCGTCGAGCGCCTCGGCGCCCGGGAAGGCGTACTGGCGGAAGTCCAGCATCGGCAGGTCGCGGTCGGTAGGCGCCAGCCCCTTGCGCAGCTCGCGGTCGACCGCGGCGATGCGCTCGCCGTATTCCTTCAGGCCGACGATGTACTCGCTCATCAGCGAGAACGACGGCGACTTGATCCGCGGCGTGGCCAGGCGCCGGATCGCGTAGACGTAGTCGTGCGCCGTGAGCTCGCGCGTGCCGGTGAGCGGAAAGTCGCGGATCGCGTACTTGTCGGCGGTGTCCTTGCGGGTCAGCGCGTGATAGACGTAGTTGCCGGCCGCGTCCTTGGCAAAGGCGGGATGCGGCGCGAACAGGATGCCCTTGCGGATCGGGATGTCGTAGACGCTCTCGGCGACGAGCTCGCCCGGCGCGTCGGCAGGCAGTTCCTTGCCGGTGGCGTCATAAAAGCGCGGCTGCACCACCCGCTCGGCGGCGCGCGGCACCAGCTCGTAGGGCCGCTTCAGGTAGTGGTAGCCATAAAGCGGCTCGTACGTCTGGTAGGTGTACGGCGTCTCGTCGTTCGAGTACGAGCTGGTCGGGTCGAGGTACTTCGGCGAGCGCTGCGTGAAGGCGGTGAACAGCGTGTTGGTCGCCTCGGCGCCGCGCGGATGCGGGCTGTTGGTGACGCGGCTGCAGCCGGCAAGCGCCAGCGCCGCCGCCATGGCGGCGCCGAAGCGCCGCACCCAAACGCCAAAGGCCATTCGTTCCGGTCCCACTGGCGCCGCCTGGCGCCCGTTCAAACGCAGCGCGCGATTGTAGACAGCGCCATCGCTGCACGGCCGGAACGCCCACGGCAAGGGCCGAGATACACTCGACGGCCGTGACGCAGCCCCTTGCCGATCCGCTCGTCTTCCGCTGGCCCGTCCGCGTCTATATCGAGGACACCGACGCCGCCGGACTGGTCTACTACGCCAACTACCTCAAGTTTCCCGAGCGCTGCCGCACCGAGTGGCTGCGCTCGCTCGGCATCGACCTGCGCGAGCTGGCCACCCGCGACGGCGTCGCTTTCGTGGTGGCCGACTTCGAAGTGAGCTACCGCCGGCCGGCGCGGCTCGACGACGCGCTGACGGTCGACGCGGCGATCGAGGCGCAGGCGCGAAGCTGGCTCGTGTCTCGCCAGCACGCGCGGCGCGGTGACGAACTGCTGGCCGCGGCGCGCGTCAAAGTGGCGTGCGCCGACGCGGCGCGGCTCGCCCCGCTGCGCCTGCCGGCGCGGCTGGTGCAGCGGCTCGCGGCCGCCGCCACCTCCTCTTGACCGCCGATGAACGCGGCTGCCGATCTGTCCATCCTCGTCCTGATCACCAAGGCCACGCTCGTGGTGCAGCTGGTGATGCTGCTGCTGGTGGTCGTGTCGCTCGCCTCGTGGACGGTGATCTTCGGCAAAGGGTTCGCGATCCGCGCCACGCGCAAGGAGACGGACGCCTTCGAGCGCGAGTTCTGGAGCGGCGCCGAACTCGCCAAGCTGTACGAGCGCGCTGGCAACCGCCGTCGCCGCACGGGGGCGCTGGAGCGCATCTTCGAGGCCGGGATGAGCGAGTTCCTCAAGCTGCGCGGCCGCGAGGGCGAAAGCGGCGCCACCATCCTCGACGGCGCGCGGCGCGCCATGCGCGCCGCCTACCAGCGCGAGATGGACGCGCTGGAACGGCGGCTGCAGTTCCTTGCCTCGGTGGGCTCGGTAAGCCCTTATGTGGGCCTGTTCGGTACCGTGTGGGGGATCATGCACGCGTTCACCGGGCTGGCGAGCCTGGAGCAGGCGACGCTCGCCTCGGTGGCGCCAGGGATCGCCGAGGCGCTGATCGCCACCGCGATCGGGCTTTTCGCCGCCATTCCGGCCGTGGTCGCGTACAACCGCTTCGCGCACGACATCGATCGGCTGGCCACCCGCTTCGAGACCTTCATCGAGGAGTTCTCGAACATCCTGCAGCGGCAGCGCTGAGGGGCGGCACGTGGCGCACCTGAATTTGCGTGGTCTTTGTCGACGCGATGGTCGCCGGGCCGTCCCTAGCTCGCCACGCCGACTCGACGCGACGAGGTGCGCGCGCGGCGCGAAGCGTCGCGTGCACACGGTGGAGACGCGCTGATGGCCCTGCTCGCGCGCCGCGTGGCCGGCAGCCGTCGCCGGATGCTCGCCGACATCAACGTCGTGCCGTACATCGACGTGATGCTGGTGCTGGTGGTGATCCTGATGGTGTCGGCGCCGTTCGTGAACCCGAGCCTGGTCAACCTGCCCTCGGTCGGCAAGGCGGCGCGTGCGCCCGACCGGCCGCTGGAGATCGTCGTGCGCGCCGACGGCCGGGTCTCGCTGCGCGAGGGCGGGCGCGAGTTGGCCGCCGACCTGCCTGGAGCCGTCGGCCTCATCAAGCAGCGCCAGCAGGCGCAGCCTGAGGCCGCGCTGAAGACGCCGGTGGTGATCGCCGCCGACAAGGACGTGCGCTACGAGCAGGTGATGAAGGTGATGAGCGCGCTGCAGAAGGAGAACATCGTCCGCGTCGGGCTGGCGGTGGTGCCGGAGAAGTAGCGATGGCCGCCTTGGTCGCGCCCTCGCCGCCGCGCCAGCCACGCTCCGAGCAGAACACGCCGGCGGCCTTCGCGCTGGCGCTGGCGATGCACGCGCTGCTCGTGGCGGCGCTGTGGCTGTCGGTGCAGTGGCGCACCGAGCCGGCGGGCGCAGTCGTCGTCGAACTGTGGGGCGCGCCACCGGCGCCGGAGCCGGCGGTGGTCGCACCGCCCCCGCCGCCGCCCCCCGTCGCCACGCCCGAGCCCGAGCGGCCGCAGGCCGAGATCGTGATCGAGCAGAAGAAGAAGCCCGAGCCGCCGCGCCCCGACCCGAAGAAAGCCGAGGCGGACAAGCGCCGGGCTGAGGAGGAACGGGAGCGCCAGGCGGCCGAAGCCAAGCGCGTCGAAGCCGCGAAGAAGCAGGCCGAGCTGGAGCGCCGGAAACGCGAGGAAGCGCAGGCGGCGGAGGCGCTGAAGCGGGAAGCGCAGCAGCGCGAGGCGGTGCGCCAGGCCGAGGAAGCCCGCATGCGGGCGCAGGCGGGCAGCGGCAACGCCGGCGCGCCGACGGAAGGCGTGGCCGGCACCGGCGGCGCCGGCGACCCGGGCTACGCGGCGCAACTGGTGGCGCTGATCCGGCCGCGTATCGTCTTTGCCGTGCCGGAGAACACGCCGGCCAGCGTCTACGCGGAGTTCCAGGTCGACCTGCTGCCCACCGGCGAGATCCTCGCCGTGCGCAAGCTGAAGGCCAGTGGCCTGCCCGGCTACGACGAGGCGGTGGAGCGCGCCATCCGCCGCACCGATCCGTTCCCGCGCAAGCGCGACGGCAGCGTCGAGCGCACGGTGATCATCCGCTTTCGACCGGTCGACGCGCGTTGAGCGCCTCGCTCCCACCGCGCGCCGTGCCTACGCGAAGCGCCGCCGTGCGTCGCGATGCCCAGCGCATCGATCGCGGTTCGCGATAACCCTCTGTTACACCGTCGGTGATTCCTCGGTGATGGCGCACGCGGTCGCGTTCCTATAATCCGCGCTCGATGCTGAAAGCTCTCGCCCATGCGCTGGTCCTGCTGGCGGCGCTGACGGTCCTGCCGCCGGCAACCGCGCAACTGCGGGTCGAGATCACCGGGGTCGGCTCCAACCAGTTCCCGATCGCGGTGGCCAACTTCCGCCGTGACGGCGAGATTCCGCAGCCGGTCGAGGAGATCATCCGCGCCAACCTGCAGCGCTCGGGGCTGTTCCGCCTCGTCGATGCGGGCAGCGCGCCGCTTTCGGAGACCACCGCGGTGAGCCTGCCGGAGTTCAAGGGCCGCGGTGCCGACGCGCTGGTGGTCGGCTCGGTGGCGCGCCTGGCCGACGGCCGCTTCGACCTTCGCTTTCGTCTCTTCGACACCGTCAAGCAGGCGCAACTCGATGCGCTGTCGTACGTTTCCACCGCCGCCGAGCTGCGGCTGAACGCGCACCGCATCTCGGACCGCATCTTCGAGAAGCTCACCGGCGAGCGCGGCGTCTTCGCCACTCGCATCGCCTACGTGGTGCAGCTGGCGCGAGACCGCTTCGAGCTGCACATCGCCGACGCCGACGGCGCCAATGCGCAGCCGGCGCTGCGCTCGCGCGAGCCGATCATGTCGCCGGCCTGGTCCGCCGATGGCACGCGGCTCGCGTATGTCTCCTTCGAGACCGGCAAGCCGGTGGTCTACGTGCACGCGATCGCCACCGGCGAGCGGCGCGTGCTGGCCAACTTCCGCGGCAGCAACTCGGCACCGGCGTGGGCGCCGGACGGCAAGTCGCTGGCGGTAGTGCTGACCCGGGACGGGCTGTCGCAGATCTACTCGATCAGCGCCGACGGCTCGAACGTGCAACGGCTGACCCGATCGGCCGGCATCGACACCGAGCCGGTGTTCTCACCGGATGGCCGGTTCATCTACTTCACCTCCGACCGCGGCGGCGGCCCGCAGATTTACCGCATGAACGCCGACGGCTCGAACCCGGTGCGCGTGACCTTCAACGGCGACTACAACGTCAGCCCGAAGGTGAGCCCAGATGGCCGCCTGCTCGCCTACGTGGGCCGCCGCGGCGGTCGCTTCCAGGTCCACACGCTGGACCTGGCCACGAACCAGGAGCTTGCCCTGACCGACACGTCGCTCGACGAATCGCCGAGCTTCGCCCCCAACGGCCGCATGCTGCTGTACGCGACCGAGGTCGGCCGCCGCGGCATCCTCGCCTCGGTGTCGACCGACGGCCGTGTGCGCGTGCGGCTCAGCGGCCCGAGCGGCGACGTGCGCGAGCCGACCTGGGGCCCGTTTCTTCAGTAAAACGCAAGGAGACGACCGATGAAAACGCACCGCCCGTTGCGCCTGCTCGCTGGCGCCGCCATGGCGCTGCTGCTGGCCGCCTGCGCCAGCGTACCCCTGGAGGACAAGCCGCCGGCGCCGCCGGCCGACGCCGGTGCGGCCTCGGGCGCCAAGCCGGCCGACCCGAAGGCCGACCCGCGCGCGGTGGCGAGCGTGGACGCGACCCCGCGCGCGCTGGATCCGCTGAACGACCCCGCCAGTCCGCTCGCCAAGCGCAGCATCTTCTTCGATTTCGACAGCTTCGTCGTCAAGCCGGAATACCAAAGCGTGGTCGAGGCGCACGGCAAGTTCCTCGTCGCCAACCCGAACCGCAAGGTGACCATCGAGGGCCACGCCGACGAGCGCGGCAGCCGCGAATACAACCTGGCGCTCGGCCAGAAGCGCGCCGACGCGGTCAAGAGCCGGCTGCGCCTGCTCGGCGTGCAGGAAAGCCAGGTCGAGACGGTGAGCTTCGGCGAGGACAAGCCGATGGCGCTGGGCTCCAATGAAGAAGCGTGGGCGCAGAACCGCCGCGCCGATCTCAACTACCGCTGATGGGCCGCCGGTGACGCGCGATTCCCTGCGGGCCGCCCGGCCGGCCGCTCGGCTCGGCGCGGCGCTGCTCGCCTGCGCCTTGCTGGCCGGGCCGGCGCATGCGCTGTTCGGCGACGACGAGGCGCGCAAGGCGATCCTGGAGCTGCGTGCGCGCGTGGCCGAGATGGAAAAGCGCCTGCTGGAGAAGGACGCCGAGCTCGCTGCGCGCATCGAGCGGCTCGAGGCGGCCAACCGCGCCCAGCTGGAGTTCGCCAACACCATCGACGCGCAGCGGCGCGAAATCGCGCAACTGCGCGGCCAGGTCGAGACGCTGAGCAACGAGATCGCCACGCTGCAGAAGCGCAACCGCGATCTCTACGCCGACCTCGACGCGCGGCTGAAGGCTTTCGAGCCGATCGCCACGACCGTCGACGGCAAGCCGGCCACCGTCGAGCGCGCCGAACAGGCCGCCTACGACGCGGCGCTGGCGCAGTTCCGCGACGGCGACTTCAAGGCCGCGGCCGCCAGCCTGCAGACCTTCCTCGCCCGCTGGCCGAATTCGGCCTACGCCGCCTCGGCCCATTACTGGCTCGGCAACTCGCTGTACGGGCTCAAGGACTACAAGGGCGCGATCGCCGCGCAGCAGGTGGTGGTCGACCGCCATCCCGCCTCGCCGCGGGCGCCGGACGCGCTGTTGAACATCGCCGCCAGCCAGATCGAACTGAAGGACACCGCGCGGGCGCGGGCGGCGCTGAACAAGGTGCTCGCCGACTATCCCAACACCGAGGCGGCCAAGGTCGCCGAGGAGCGGCTGAAGGTCATCGGCCGCAAGTAGGCCCGCGGGCGGCCGTTCGCGTCGGGCCGCGGCACCGCGCGATGGCGGGCGGGGGACGCAGCGCCTGCCGTCAGGGCAGCCGCGCTGGGCTGCAAACTTGCGCCCACGCAGCGCCCTGGCTGAAGAAGCCGCCGCGCTCGCGCAACGTATCGCTTCGCTACGATGACCGACCTGCCGGCGTCGCGCTCGCCGCCGCCGGCAGCAACCGATGCCCATTTCCGAAGACGATCTCGCCGCCCTCCGCGCGACCGTGTTGTGGTCGACGTTCGCGCTCGCCTTTGCCTTCGGCGCGGTGGCGCAGCGCACGCGCTTCTGCACGATGGGCGCGGTGGCGGACCTGGTCAACTTCGGCGATGCCACCCGGATGCGGCAGTGGCTGCTGGCCATTGCGGTGGCGATCCTTGGTACGCACCTGCTGGCCGCCCGCGGCCTGATCGACCTCGGCAACTCCTTCCACACCGGGCCGAGGCTGCTGGTGGCCTCGCACCTGATCGGCGGTTTCCTTTTCGGCTTCGGTATGGTGCTCGCGGGCGGCTGCGGCAGCCGCACGCTGGTGCGCATCGGCGCCGGCAGCCTGAAGTCGCTGGTGGTGTTCCTGGTGCTCGGCTTCAGCGCCTACGTGTCGCTGCGCGGCGCGCTGGCGGTAGTGCGGGTCGAGGCGATCGAGCCGTGGTACGTGCCGCTCCGCGGGCGGCAGGACCTTGCAGCGTTGCTGGCGCGCGCCACCGGGGCGCCGCTGGCGACGGTCCACCTCGCGGTGGGGCTGGCGGTCGGCGGCCTGCTCGCCGCGTTCGCGCTGGCGCCGCGCGAGTTCCGCACCGCGGAGAACCTGCTCGCCGGGCTGACGGTCGGCGGCGTGATCGCGGGCGTGTGGTTCGTCTCCGGCCACATCGGCCACGTGGCCGAGCACCCGCGCACGCTGGAGGAGACCTTCGTCGGCACCTACTCGGGGCGCATGGAGTCGCTGACCTTCGTCGCGCCGGTGGCGCACACGCTCGACTGGCTGATGTTCTTCAGCGACCGCAGCAACCTGCTGACGCTCGGCGTCGTGGCGGTCTTCGGCATGACCGCCGGCGCCGCGCTGGTGGCGCTGGCCACGCGGCAGTTCCGCTGGGAGGGCTTTCGCGACACCGAGGACACCGCCCATCACCTGGTCGGCGCGACGCTGATGGGCTTTGGCGGCGTGACCGCGATGGGCTGCACGATCGGCCAGGGCCTGACCGGCGTCTCGACCCTCGCCCTCGGCTCGCTGCTCGCCACCGCCGCCATCGTCGCCGGCGCGGTGGCGGCGCTGAAGTACCAGCAGTGGCGCATCGAGCGGCAGGGCGGCTGAAGGCCCGTCCCCGGTTTGACCGCCTTTCGGGCGATCGGGATAATCCGCGCTCCTCATTGCGCCCGGTAGCGGCCGGCAGCGCGTCCCGAGCGGGTCGTTAGCTCAGTCGGTAGAGCAGCGGACTTTTAATCCGTTGGTCGAAGGTTCAAGTCCTTCACGACCCACCAACCGAAGTGCCTGTTTCCTGACGCCTTTTCTTCCGCTGCCGCGGCCGTGATCCGCCGCGACGCGCGAGTCAGGCAGGGTTTGAGGCAGTTCGGGGACGGCCCGGCACGCCGCGGTGCGTTGCACTGCGGCCGATTGCGCCCCTGCGGTGCGCCTCAAGCCCCTGGCCCGCCGTAGCGACGTTGCCGCAGCCACTTCGTGGCGATCCACTTCTCGCCCGACTGCACCGGCGCGCCACCGTGCAGCAGGCGCGCGTCGGTCCGGCCACCAGCATCGCAGTAGGCGAAGTAGACGGCCGAGCCGCGCCGGGGCCGCACTTCCAGGCCCAGGCTCGGAAACGTCGTCGCGCCGCCGGCGGCGACGTCGTTCAGATACATCACCAGCGTGGCGATGCGTTGGCCGCCCATGGCCAGCACGCGATCGTTGCCCGGCTGCGCCGGATCAAAGTAGTCGTGGTGCGGCTTGTACTCGGCGCCCGCCGTGTAGTGCAGGATCTGGATCGGCTCGCCGTTTTCCGCCGGACAGCCGGTCAGCTCCGCGATGCGCCGCTCCAGCCGCGCGATGAGCGGCGTCTCGCCGCGCTCGAAGTGCGTGCCGCGGCTGGTGCGGTCCGGGTGCACGTCGTACACACCCGTTTGCGGATTGACCACGGTCGAGCGCTGCAGGCGGCGCTCTGACGCCGCGATCAGTTCGTCACACTCCTCGGCCGAGAGCAGGTTGCCGAACAGCATCAGCCGCGGCGAATCGAGGGCCATCAGCACGTCGATGGCGCGGTCCGAGGTGGTGACGCTGTTGGCCGCATCCGTCCGCGGCAGGCCCGCGGACGGATGCACGGCGGGCGGCCGGTTCGCCACGATTGCTGCCGGCGGTAGCTCGACGCCGAATCGCGCCGCCGCCGCCTCCACCGCGCGGCGGGCGAAGCCGGCGTCGTAGCCGGCGTTCACCATCGCCTGCTGCACCTGCTCGAGGTCGAAGCCGCCGTCGACCGAGCTTTGCAGCCAGCGCTTCAGGTCATCGTTCAGGGAGTCGAACTGCATCGCGGCGCCCGGCAGCCGTCGCTCTGACTGGCCGCGAAGAATAGCGCGCAGCCGCGGCGTATCCTTCGGCCATCCACGAGGAGGTCCACATGCTGCAGCGAGTCTCGTCACTACCCAAGCTCAACGACCCGGCGCTGCTGCGCGCGCAGGCGTTCATCGACGGCGCCTGGTGCGACGGCGCGCAGGGCAAGTTCCCGGTCGTCAATCCCGCCGACGGCGGCCAGCTCGTCGAGGTAGCCAACTGCGGGCCTGCCGACGCACTGCGCGCCATCGACGCCGCGCAGCGCGCCTTCCCGGCCTGGCGCGCCAAGACGGCCAAGGAACGCGCCGGCCTGCTGCGCAAGTGGTTCGAGTTGATCATGGCCGCGCAGGAGGACCTCGCGCAGCTGATGACCGCCGAGCAGGGCAAGCCGCTGGCGGAGTCGCGCGGCGAGATCGCCTACGGTGCCAGCTTCGTCGAGTGGTTCGCCGAGGAAGGCAAGCGCGTCTACGGCGACGTGATCCCGACCGTGCAGCTCGACCGTCGGCTGCTGGTATTCAAAGAACCGGTGGGCGTGTGCGCGGCGATCACGCCATGGAACTTCCCCAACGCGATGATCACCCGCAAGTGCGCCCCGGCACTCGCCGCGGGCTGCACGGTGGTGGTCAAGCCGGCGGAGCAGACGCCGCTGTCGGCGCTCGCGCTGGCCGAGCTCGCCCAGCGCGCCGGCATCCCGCCGGGCGTGTTCAACGTCCTGCCGGCCGACGAGGCCAACTCGATCGCGATTGGCAAGACGCTGTGCGACTCGCCCATCGTGCGCAAGCTCAGTTTCACCGGATCGACCCAGGTCGGCCGCATCCTGATGCAGCAGAGCGCGTCGACGCTGAAGAAGCTCTCGCTCGAACTGGGCGGCAACGCGCCGTTCATCGTCTTTCCGGACGCCGACCTCGACGCCGCCGTCGACGGCGCGTTGATCTCCAAGTACCGCAACGCCGGCCAGACCTGTGTCTGTACCAACCGCTTCTACGCGCACGCCGACATCTACGAGGCCTTTGTCGAGAAGCTGGCCGCGAAAGCGGCGCAGTTGAAGGTCGGTGCCGGAGTCGAGGCGGGGGTGCATCAGGGGCCGCTGATCGACGCCAACGCGCTCGCAAAGGTGGAGGCGCACGTGGCCGACGCCGTGGCCAAGGGCGCGCGCGTGGTCACCGGCGGCCGGCGGCACGAGCGCGGCGGCACCTTCTACACGCCGACGGTGCTCGCCAACGTCACGCCGGAGATGATCGTCGCCCGCGAGGAGACCTTCGGCCCGGTGGCGCCGGTGTTCAAGTTCCACACCGACGAGGAGGCCATTGCCGCCGCCAACAGCGTCGAGTACGGCCTGGCCGCCTATTTCTACTCGCGCGACATCGGCCGCGTGATGCGGGTGGCCGAGAGCCTGGAGTACGGCATGGTCGGCGTGAACACCGGCATCATCTCCAACGAGGTCGCTCCCTTCGGCGGCGTGAAGCAGTCCGGCATCGGCCGCGAGGGCTCGAAGTACGGCATCGAGGAATACCTGGTCATCAAGTACGTCTGCCTGGGCTTGTGAGCCCGGCATCGTGGAGCGCAAGGCGATGAACGAACAAGCTGATTCACCGCCCAACGCCGGGCGGCTGACGGAAAACGGGCCGCTGATCCTGCACGGCCGCATCCGCCACGTGCCGCGGGAAGGCGCGCCGGCGGCCGAGTACACGCAGGTGGCACTGTGCCGCTGCGGCGCCAGCGGCAACAAGCCGTTCTGCGACGGCAGCCATGCGAAGGTAGGCTTCGTCGACGCCGGCCGCTGCGCCAAGCCGCCCGAGCCGCCGCAGGGTGCGGCCGAGGGCGACCTCGTGCTGCACCCGATCCCCAACGGACCGCTGCGCGTCGACGGCCGCTTCGAGCTGGCCACCACCGACGGCCAGAGGTTCGTCTGCGGTGACAAGACGTGGCTGTGCCGCTGCGGCGCCAGCGGCAACAAGCCGTTTTGCGACGGCACGCACAAGAAGATCGGCTTCGTGGCCTGAAGCGCCTGCCGGCCGCCAGGGCGGCGCAAGCGCGATAACGGCGCGCGCTTAGGGCAGCGCCCTACGGTGCGCCGCCGCTACCGACATGGCGGGCCCGGGAATGCTCCTCCGCCTGCCTCGCGAGAGCCACGACCCCGCCACTTGCCCCAGCGCACGGTCGCTCCGCAACCCGGCGCGGCCGCTGCTGCCGATGCGACATCGATGCCCCAACGCGCCGCGCTCGCTGCTGCGCCAGGCGCCGTCGCAGCACCGGGTTGGGGCGTGCGCGCGCCGCGCTTCGAAGCGCCGCCCGCGGCGGCAAGCGAGGCGCCGCGTCAAAGCAGTTGGCAGGCCTCCTCGAACGCCAACCGCGGGCTGCGGGGAAAGAGCTTGGCCGGATCGCCGTAGCCGAGGTTGCACAGGAAGTTCGACTTCACGGTGCCTGCGGGGAAAAACTCGGCGTCGACCTTGGCGTTGTCGAACCCCGACATCGGGCCGCAGTCCAGCCCCAGCGCGCGGGCGGCGATGATCAGGTAAGCGCCCTGCAGGCTGCCGTTGCGAAAGGCCGTAGTGCGGATCAACTCGTCATTGCCGACGAACCAACTGCGCGCGTCGGCATGCGGAAACAGCCGCGGCAGGTGCTCGTAGAAGCGCAGGTCGTGGCCGACGATCACGGTCACCGGCGCGGCCATCGTCTTGTCCAGATTGCCGGGCGACAGCGCCGGCCGCAGCCGCTCCTTGGCCTGCCGCGAGCGCAGGAAGACGAAGCGGGCCGGCGAGGCGTTGGCGCTGGTCGGCCCCCATTTGAGCAGGTCATACAGCACCCGCAGGGTGTCGTCGTCGACGGGCTTGTCGAGCCAGCCGTTGTGCGTGCGCGCGTTGCGGAAGATGAGGTCGAGGCCGGTGTCGGAAAGCATCATGGCGGTTGTTCTTCTGGAGCGGGGAAGGAAAGCGGCGCCGGATGTTAGCGGCGCACTTGCCGACTGACCACCCGGCACGGCTAAAATTCCGCCAGAAAGCGGGCGTCGTATAACGGCTATTACCTCAGCTTCCCAAGCTGATGACGAGGGTTCGACTCCCTTCGCCCGCTCCACTTCCCCGCCGCTGACCCGCGCCGGCGGCCCACCGGACACCGGCCCCTCATTCCATGGCCCAAG
>CALGWX010000167.1 GCA_937936215.1 uncultured Burkholderiaceae bacterium
GGCGCGCCGGGGTGGCTATGCCTTGGCTGCCGGAACTCTGCCGAATCGGGGGGCGGCGGCGGGATCCGACGGCGGCGCGGGCAGACCGAGCGTCGGTGGCCAGGCCGGCGCCGCGCCGCGGGGGCGCGCCTATCATCACGGCTTTCGCGGATGCCGCGCCGTGAGCGCACCGACCCGACCCCACTCGCAGCCGGCGCCGGCGCGCGACAGCCGCGCGCTGAAGGGCCAGCGCGGCCTGCGCCGGATCCTCAACGCCACCCGCTACTCGATCGACGGCCTGCGCGCGGCCTGGTCGCACGAGGACGCCTTCCGGCAGGAGTTGCTGCTGGCGGCGGTGATGGTGCCGCTGGCGCTGTGGCTGCCGGTGTCGCTGGTCGAGAAGGTCCTGCTCGTCGGCGTCGTCGTGCTGGTGTTGATCGTCGAGCTGCTGAACACCGGCATCGAGGCGGCGATCGACCGCGACAGCCTGGAGATCAATCCGCTCGGCAAGCGCGCCAAGGACTACGGCAGCGCCGCGGTGATGCTGTCGCTGCTGCTGGCCGGCGGCACCTGGGCGGCGATCCTGCTCGCCCACTTCCTGTCCTGATCCGCGCCCACCGACGACAAGCCCCCCGATGAGCGAAGCCCTGTTCGAGACCTCCATCCGTTCGCTGCCGCTGGTCTATCGCGGCAAGGTGCGCGACTCCTACGCGGTGGGCGACGACAAGCTGCTGATCGTCACCACCGATCGCCTGAGCGCCTTCGACGTGGTGATGCGGCAGCCGATCCCTGGCAAGGGCAAGGTGCTCAACGCGATGTCGAACTTCTGGTTCGACCTGCTGGCGCCAATCGTGCCCAACCACCTGACGCACATCCGCCCCGAAGACGTGGTGGCGCCGGACGAGGTCGAGCAGGTGCGCGGCCGCGCCGTGGTGGCGATGAAGCTGAAGCCGGTGCCGGCCGAGGCGGTGGTGCGCGGCTACCTCATCGGCTCGGGCTGGAAGGACTACCAGGCGAGCGGCAGCGTGTGCGGCATCCGGCTGCCGCCGGGGCTGCGGCTGGCCGAGAAGCTGCCGCAGCCGATCTTCACGCCGGCCACCAAGGCCGCGCTCGGCACCCACGACGAGAACATCACCTTCGAGCAGCTCGCCGAGCGCGTCGGCGAGGCCCTGGCGGAGAAGCTGCGCGACACGGCGCTACGCCTCTATACGGCGGCGCGCGAGTACGCCGAGTCGCGCGGCATCATCATCGCCGACACCAAGTTCGAGTTCGGCCTGGACGGCGAAGGCACGCTTCGGCTGATGGACGAGGTGCTCACCGCCGACTCCTCCCGCTACTGGCCGGCAGCCGAATACCGGGTCGGCGAGTCGCCGCGCAGCTTCGACAAGCAGTTCGTGCGCGACTGGCTGGAGGCCCAGCCGTGGAACAAGGCGCCGCCGCCGCCCGACCTGCCGCCGGAGATCATCGCCATGACCGCGGCCCGCTACCGCGAGGCGCTGCGGGCAATCACCGGCCGCGATCTCGACGAGGCGTAACCTGCGGGCAGGCGCGGCCAGCGCGCGCGCCGGCCGGCCCCGCAACCACTCCGAGGAGGGACAAGACGATGGCCACGTACAGCGTAGGAGACCTGATCCGCCACAAGGAGCTGAAGGAAGTGGTCGCCGTGGAGCCGACCGCCACCGTGATGGAGGCGGCCGAGGTGATGGCCGGCCGTGGCATCGGCGCCGTGGCGATACGCGACGCGCGCGGCGGCATCGACGGCATCTTCACCGAGCGCGACCTGCTCAAGCGCGTCGTCGCCGCGCGCCGCGACCCGCAGGCCACGCGCGTGGCCGACGTGATGAGCCCGGACGTGCGCCACGTTGCGCCGTCGACGCCGGTGGAACAGGCGCTGCACCTGATGGTGGCGCACGGCTACCGGCACCTGCTGGTGCAGGAAGGCGGCAAGCCGCTCGGGCTGATCTCGATCCGCGACATCATGTATTCGTTCATCGTCCCCGAGATGGCGATGGCGCCCGAGGGCCGCTACGGACACATGCGCTCGCGCGCCGAGGAGGCGGTGCGGATGCTGCAGGCAAGGTCGAGCGGCGGCTGAGGCCGCGCACGGCTCACCCCGCGCCGAGCGGCGGCGTCTGCGCCGACGGTCACTCGCCTTCAACGCGCCGGGCGGGACGGATCCGCCGCGAGGCCCGGCCTTGGGCTGGCGAGGGGCGGCGAGAACCCCGGCCGATACAATCCGCGCCGTGAGGCGGCCTCGATAATGAACGGCAAGACGCGCGCAACGCCCCTGGTCGGCGTGGTCATGGGGTCGGACTCCGACTGGGACATCATGCAGCACGCCTGCGAGGTGCTGAAGGAGTTCGGCGTCCCCTTCGAGGCGCGCGTCGTCTCGGCGCACCGCACGCCGGACGAAATGTTCGCCTACGCCGAGCAGGCGCGCGAACGCGGCCTGCGGGTGATCATCGCCGGCGCCGGCGGCGCCGCGCACCTGCCGGGGATGATCGCCGCCAAGACGGTGATCCCGGTGCTCGGCGTGCCGGTGCCGTCGCGCTACCTGCGCGGCGAGGACAGCCTGCTGTCGATCGTGCAGATGCCCAAGGGTGTGCCGGTGGCGACCTTCGCGATCGGCGAGGCCGGTGCTGCCAATGCGGGCCTGTTCGCGGTGGCGATGCTGGCCACCGCGGATGCCGACCTGGCGCAGAAGCTCGCCCAGTTCCGCGCCACGCAGACCGAGCGTGCCCGCAACATGTCGCTGCCGCTGTGAGGCGGTCGGCGGCGGCAATGGGCGTGGTTTCGAACCCGGCGCGGCAGTGGCCAGCGGGGCACGCGCGGCGCCTGACCGATAACCCTAAAAACCGCAGTTCAGGGGTGCCTCGATCGCCGGAGCGCAAGCAGCGGCGCGGGTTTTCAGCGGTTTGCAGCAACTGCGGCGCAGTGACCTGTGGCGTGAAGGCGCGGTGAGCGG
>CALGWX010000168.1 GCA_937936215.1 uncultured Burkholderiaceae bacterium
CGCAGCCAGCGCAGGGCCGGTATCGCCGCCGGCAGCAGCGGCTGCGGCAAATGGCCCGCCGGGTCGACGAAACACAGCCGTTGTCCTTCGCGCGCGTGCGGTTCGCCTCGCCACTGTTCGACGCGCCGGAACTGGAGCTCGACGTAGGCGTGCGGATAGTCGAACTCGAAGGTGACCCAGGGTGTGGACGGCCCGATGTCGATGCCGAGCTCCTCATGCAGTTCGCGCTGCAGTGCCGCCGCCACCGGCTCGCCAGGCTCGATCTTGCCGCCGGGAAACTCCCAGTAACCCGCGTAGGGCTTGCCGGCCGGCCGGTCGGCGAGCAGCACTTGGCCGTCGCCGCGCACCAGCACCCCGACGGCCACGCGCGTGAGCGGGCGCCGTGACCGACTCACCGCGCTGCCCTGATAGCGCCACGGAACCGGCGATGCGGCCGGCTCATCGGCGGCCGTCAGCGATGGCGAGCCGCCCCGCGTAGTCGCGCGCGAACTGCAGTGCCACGCGGCCGGAACGCGAGCCGCGCTGCAGGGCGAACTGCAAGGCGTCGGCGCGCGCCGCCTCCACCTGGGCCTTAGTGGCGCCGAAGCGGCCGAGCCAGTGCGCAACGATGTCGAGGTAGTCGTCCTGGCGGAACGGATAGAACGACAGCCACAGCCCGAAGCGCTCCGACAGCGAGATCTTCTCCTCGACGGTCTCGGCGGGATGGATCTCGCCGTCTTCCTGGTACTTCGCGTCGAGGTTCTCGCGCATGTACTCCGGCATCAGGTGGCGCCGGTTCGAGGTGGCATAGATCAGCACGTTCTCGCTCGGCGCCGCAACCGAGCCGTCGAGCGCCGCCTTCAGCACCTTGTAGGAGGACTCCCCCTCCTCGAACGACAGGTCGTCGCAGAACAGGATGAAGCGCTCCGGCCGCGCCGCCACCTGCGCCACGATGTCGGGCAGGTCCGTGAGATCGTTCTTGTCGACCTCGATCAGGCGCAGCCCGTCGGCGTGGAAGCGCGCCAGGCAGGCCCGGATCAGCGACGACTTACCGGTGCCGCGGGCGCCGGTGAGCAGCACGTTGTTCGCCGGCAGCCGGCGCACGAACTGCTCCGTGTTGCGCAAGATGGCCGCGCGCTGCTCGTCGACGTGCTGCAGGTCCTCGGGCGCGATCCTCGCCACGCGCCGCACCGGCTCGAGGTGGCCCACCGTCACGCCGAGATAGCTGCGCTTGCGCCAGCGAAACGCCGGCGCCGTCCAGTCGACCTCGCGCTGCGGCGGCAGCAGTGGCTCCAGCCGCGCCAGCAGCGCGTGCACCGCGGCGGCGAGGTCGGCGTCGGCCTTGCTGGACACCGCGGCTGTCCCTACGAGCGGTAGTCGGCGTTGATGCGCACGTACTCGTGCGACAGGTCGCACGTCCACACCGTGGTCGACGCCCCGCCGCGGCCGAGAAGGACGCGCACCGTGATCTCGGCGCCGCGCATCACGCGCTGGCCGTCCTCCTCGCGGTAGTCGGGGTGGCGGCCACCATCGCGCGCCACCCAGACCTCGTTCAGGTACAGCTGCACCTTCGTCGCGTCCAGGTCCTCGATCCCGGCGTTGCCGACGGCGGCGAGGATCCTGCCCAGGTTCGGATCGGAGGCGTAAAACGCCGTCTTCACCAGCGGCGAGTGCGCGATCGCGTAGGCCACACGCGCCGCTTCCGTCGCGCTTGCGGCCTCTTCGACCACGATGGTGATGAACTTGGTCGCCCCCTCGCCGTCGCGCACGATCGCCTGCGCCAGCTTCTGCGCCACCGCCAGCAGCGCCTCACGTAGCGGCGCCAGGCGCGCGTCTTCGCAGGAGGCGATCGGCGCCATGCCGCTGGCGCCGGTGGCGATCAAGATCAGCGAATCGTTGGTCGAGGTGTCCCCGTCGACGGTAATGCGGTTGAACGACGCCCCGGCGACTTCGGCCGTCAAGTCCTGCCACAGCGCCGGCGCCACCGCCGCGTCGGTGGCAATGAAGCCCAGCATCGTCGCCATGTCCGGACGGATCATCCCGGCGCCCTTGGCGATGCCGGTCACGGTCACTGTCTGCCCATCGAGCGCCACGGCCTGGGAGACGGCCTTCGGCAGGGTATCGGTGGTCATGATCGCTTCGGCCGCCTCGGCCCAGTGCGCCGGCGCCAGTCGCTGCGCCGCCACCGGCAGGCCGGCAAGCAGCCGCTCCATCGGCAGCGGCTCCATGATCACTCCGGTCGAAAAGGGCAGCACCTGGGTCGCCTCGCAGCCCAGCAGGCGCGCAACCTCGGCGCAGGTGGTGCGGGCGTCGGCGAGCCCACTTGCGCCGGTGCCAGCATTGGCGCAGCCGGTGTTGACCACCAGCGCGCGCACGCCGCGGCCGGCGCGCAGGTGCTCGCGGCAGACCCACACGGGCGCGGCGCAGAAGCGATTGCGGGTGAACACGCCGGCCACGCTGGCGCAGGCGGCCAGCCGCATCAGCAGGAGATCCTTGCGGCCCGGCTTGCGAATGCCCGCCTCGGCCCAGCCGAGTTCAACGCCAGCCACCGGCAGCAGCGCGGTCGGATTCGGAGCGGTCAGGTTGACGGGCACAGAAGCGCGGCAGTCAGCTTCGGTCTAGCGCGACCGCGGCAAAGTCCGCCTCTCGACACAGCCACCATCGGGCGCCGTGACCCGCTCAGCGCGACTGCGCGAAGGAGCCAAAAGCCGCTGCCAAGCCCGCACCCCCGGAGGCCCGCTGGCGGCTGCAGCCAGCGGCCGGCGTTCACGGCGCGCCGGGAACGCGACAGCACTGACAGCCGATTCCAGCCGTGCGCTGTCGGTACGCGAGAGCATCAGGTGAGCTTGCCGTGGCACTGCTTGTACTTCTTGCCGCTGCCGCACGGGCAGGGGTCGTTGCGGCCGATCTTGTCACCGAAGCGCTTGAACGGCTGCGCCTTCGGCTCTTCCGCCTCGGCCAGAACCATGGTGTCGCCCGCCTCGGCCTCCGCCTGCGCCGCGGCGGCGGCGAACTCGGCATGCTGGGCGCGGGCGCGCTCCAGCCGCCGCTCGCTCTCCTCCTCGATGCGCTGCTCGGCGGCGGCGACTTCTTCGCGGGTCTGGATGCGCACGTTCATCAGGATGCGCATCACGTCGGCACGAACGCGGTCGATCAGGGTGCCGAACAGTTCGAAGGCCTCGCGCTTGTACTCCTGCTTCGGCTGCTTCTGCGCGTAGCCGCGCAGGTGGATGCCCTGGCGCAGGTGGTCGAGCGCGGCCAGGTGCTCGCGCCAGTGCTGGTCGACGACCTGCAGCATGATCGAGCGCTCGAAATTGCCGAACGCCTCCCGCCCGACCAGGGCCACCTTGGCCTCGTAAGCCTCGTCGGCGGTCTTCAGCACCCGCGCGAGCAGTTCCTCGTCGGTGAGCTTCTCCTCGGTCTCCAGCCAGTGCCGCAACGGCAGCTCGATCTGCCAGTCGTCGGCCAGCGTCTTGGCCAGGCCGTCGATGTCCCACTGTTCCTCGACGGACTCCGCCGGCACGAAGCTGCGGAACAGGTCCGTAAAGTGGCCGCGACGCAGGTTGGCGACCATGTCGGCCACGCTCTCGGCCTCGAGGATCTCGTTGCGCAGCCGGTAGATCTCGCGCCGCTGGTCGTTGGCGACGTCGTCGTATTCGAGCAGCTGCTTGCGGATGTCGAAGTTGCGCGCCTCGACCTTGCGCTGCGCCGTCTCGATCGAGCGGCTGACCATGCCGGCCTCGATCGCCTCGCCTTCCGGCATCTTCAGCCGGTCCATGATCGCCCGCATCTTGTCGCCGGCGAAGATGCGCAGCAGCGGGTCCTCCATCGAAAGGTAGAACCGCGACTCGCCGGGGTCGCCCTGGCGGCCGGCGCGGCCGCGCAGCTGGTTGTCGATGCGGCGGCTCTCGTGCCGCTCCGAGCCGATGATCTTCAGCCCGCCAGCGGCCACCACCTGGTCGTGCAGCGACTGCCACTCGGCGCGCAGCTTTTCGATCCGGGCCCGCTTTTCCTCAGGGGACAGGCTGGGGTCGGCCTCGACGAACTGCACCTGCTTTTCAACGTTGCCGCCGAGCACGATGTCGGTGCCGCGGCCGGCCATATTGGTGGCGATGGTGATCATCTTCGGCCGCCCGGCCTGGGCGACGATCTCGGCCTCGCGCGCGTGCTGCTTGGCGTTGAGCACCTGGTGCGGCAGCCCTTCCTTCTTCAGCAGGTTCGACAGCACCTCGGAGTTCTCGATCGAGGTCGTGCCCACCAGCACCGGCTGGCCGCGCGCGTAGCAGTCCTTGATGTCGGCGATGATCGCCGCGTACTTCTCGCGCACGGTGCGGTAGATCTTGTCCTGGTGGTCGACGCGGATCATCGGCTTGTGCGTCGGGATCACCACCGTTTCCAGCCGGTAGATCTCCTGGAACTCGTACGCCTCGGTGTCGGCGGTGCCGGTCATCCCCGCCAGCTTGCTGTACATGCGGAAATAGTTTTGGAAGGTGATCGACGCCAGCGTCTGGTTCTCCTGCTGGATCTGCACCCCTTCCTTGGCCTCGATGGCCTGGTGCAGGCCCTCGGACCAGCGCCGGCCGGGCATCAGCCGGCCGGTGAACTCGTCG
This sequence comes from uncultured Burkholderiaceae bacterium, assembly GCA_937936215.1. Classification (GTDB taxonomy): domain Bacteria; phylum Pseudomonadota; class Gammaproteobacteria; order Burkholderiales; family Burkholderiaceae_F; genus JADJWR01. Next base: position 4,590 of record CALGWX010000168.1, read on the forward strand.
ACGATGATGATCTGCCCGTCCTGCACGACGTAGTGCTGGTCGCGGTTGAACAGATGGTGCGCCCGCAGCGCCGCGTTCAGGTGGTGCATCAGGATGATGTTCTGCGGCGCGTACAGGCTTTCGCCCTCCGCCAGCAGGCCCATCCGCACCAGGATGCCCTCGATCTTCTCGTGCCCGGATTCGGAGATGTGCACCTGGTGCTGCTTCTCGTCGACCCAGAAGTCGCCCGGGCCCTTTTCCTCCAGCTGCCGCGTCAGCAGCTTCGGCACCTCGTTCATCCGCCGGTACAGCTCGGTGTGGTCCTCGGCGGGGCCGGAGATGATCAGCGGCGTGCGCGCCTCGTCGATCAGGATCGAGTCGACCTCGTCGACGATCGCGTAGTGCAGCCCGCGCTGTCGCCGGTCGGCGACCGAGTACTCCATGTTGTCGCGCAGGTAGTCGAAGCCGTACTCGTTGTTGGTGCCGTAGGTGATGTCGGCGGCGTAGGCGGCACGCTTTTCCTCGTTCGGCTGCTGCGAGACGATCACGCCCACCGTCATGCCCAGGAAGCGGTACACCTTGCCCATCCACTCGGCGTCGCGGGTGGCGAGGTAGTCGTTGACGGTGACGACGTGCACGCCCTTGCCGGCCAGCGCGTTCAGGTAAACGGCCAGGGTGGCGGTGAGCGTCTTGCCCTCGCCGGTGCGCATCTCGGCGATCTTGCCGTCGTGCAGCACCATCCCGCCGATCAGCTGCACGTCGAAGTGGCGCATCCCGAGCGTCCGCTTGGCCGCCTCCCGCACGACCGCGAACGCCTCGGGCAGCAACGTGTCGAGCGACTCGCCGTTGGCCACGCGCTGCCGGAACTCGGCCGTCTTGGCCTTGAGCGCGTCGTCAGAAAGCGCCGCGATCTGCGGCTCGAGCGCGTTGATGCGGTCGACAGTTCGCTGGTACTGCTTCAGCAACCGCTCATTGCGGCTGCCGAAAATGCGGGTCAACAGACCGGAGATCATCGACATGGGGGGCTACTCGCGGGCGCCCTGCCGGATCGACCGGCAGCGGCGCGAACTAGGGCGGTCCGAGGCGAGATCGCGCGGCGACCGCCCCGGCGGTAACCGTGGAGTATCTCACAGCGCCCCGCGGCGCCCGCGCGAGCGACTCGCGCCGCCGGCCGAAGAGCAGCGGCGGAAGCGGCGGCGGCGCGACGCTCAGCGCCGCTCGGCGCTGAGCGCGGCCAGGCGCGATTGCCCCCCCTGCGCGCGCAGGAAGCGGGCGGGGTTCTGCGGCACGCCGTTGACGTGCACCTCGAAGTGCAGGTGTGATCCGGTGGAGCGGCCGGTCGAGCCGACACGGGCGATCTGCTGCCCCTTGCGGACGATTTCGCCGGCAGCGACGTCGATCTTCGACGCATGCGCGTAGAGCGTCTGCAGTCCATTGCCGTGGTCGATGACCACCATGTTGCCGTAGGCCGGGTTGTATTCCGCCGCCGAGACGACGCCGCCGGCCGCCGCCAGGATCGGGGTGCCGGGTGGCGCCGCGAAGTCCAGTCCGGCGTGCATGCTCAACTGGCCGGTGAAAGGATCCAGCCGGGAGCCGAAACCCGAGCCGACGAAGCCTTCGGTCACGGGGGTGTTCTGCGGCAGGAGTTCATGCCGGACCTGCGCCGTCAGCAATTCCGACTCGACGACGTCGAGGTAATCGGAACGCGACTCGACGCCACGCGCCACCCGCTCGACCTGTTCGGTCAGCTCGGTCAGGGTCAGCGGGCGCGACTGGGAAGGCTCGGCGCCCCCGCGGCCGGGAAGGTCGCGGAAGCTGAATTCCTCCGGCCGGATACCGGCAAGCTTGGCCACCCGCTCGCCCAGCGCGTCAAGGCGCATCAGCTGGGCCTGCATCTCGCCGAGCCGCTTCGCCATCGCAGTGACGTTATCGCGCACGAACTGCTCGTTACGCTCGATTTCGTCGCGCATCACCAACGATGCG
>CALGWX010000169.1 GCA_937936215.1 uncultured Burkholderiaceae bacterium
GTGCCGCTCGGCACGGCGCCGGCGGGCGCCGCGCCATCCACCGGCGCTGCCGCGAAGTAAGGTTGCGAAGGCCATGGCCAAGTTTTTCATCGACCGGCCGGTCTTCGCGATCGTGCTGGCGCTGGTGATGCTGATCGGCGGCGCGGTGGCCGGCTTCAGCCTGCCGATCGCGCAGTACCCGCAGATCACCCTGCCGACGATCCGCGTGGCCGCCGCGTATCCGGGCGCCAATGCCGAGGTCGTCGAGCGGGCGGTGGCGCAGCCGATCGAGGAGCAGGTCAACGGCGTCGAGGGCATGCTGTACATGCAGTCGAGCAGCGCCAGTAACGGCGCCTACACGCTCGACGTTACCTTCGGGCTGGAGCGCAATGCCGACATCGCGGCGGTGCAGGTGCAGAACCGCGTCTCGCAGGCCAACGCGCTGATGCCGTCGGAAGTGCTCACCAACGGCATCACGACCAAGAAGAGCACGCCCGACGTGCTGATGTACGTGGCGCTGTACTCGCCCAAGGGCACTTACGACGAGCTGTTCCTCTCCAACTACCTGACGATCAACATCGTCGAGTCGATCAAGCGCGCCAAGGGCGTGGGCGACGTCACCGTCTTCGGCGCGCCCTTCGGGATGCGCCTGTGGCTGAAGCCCGACCGAATGTCGCGCCTCGGCATCACGCCCACCGACGTGCTGCAGGCCGTCAAGGAGCAGAACCTGCAGGCGCCGGCCGGGCAGGTCGGCGCCCGCCCGTCGCCCGCCACGACGCAGTTCCAGTACAGCGTGCTCGTGCGCGGCCAGCTCGAGCAGGTCGAGGAGTTCGAGAACATCATCGTGCGGGCGCTGCCCGACGGCTCGTTCGTGCGCGTGAGGGACATCGCCCGCGTCGAGCTCGGCGCCAAGGACTACTTCTTCGCCGCCCGCTACAACGGCAAGCCCGCAGCGGCCTTTTCCGTGAGCCTCACGCCGGATGCCAGCGCGATCGAGACCGCGGCGCTGATCAACGCCGAGCTGGCGCGGCTGGCGGAGTCGTACCCGGCGGACCTGAAGCACGACGTGGTGATCGACAACACGATCTTCGTGAAAGCCTCGCTGCAGGAGGTGGTCAAGACCTTCTTCGAGGCGCTGCTGCTGGTGTTGATCGTCGTCTTCCTCTTTCTGCAGAGCTGGCGCGCCACGCTGATCCCGATGCTGGCGGTGCCGGTGTCGCTGCTGGCCACCTTCGCCGCCTTCACGCTGCTGGGCTTCACCATCAACACACTGACGCTATTCGGGATGGTGCTGGCGATCGGCATCGTGGTCGATGACGCCATCGTGGTCGTCGAGGCGGTCGAGCACCACATGCATGCCAGCGGCCTGTCCCCGCGCGAGGCCACCATCAAGGCGATGGAGGAGGTCAGCGGGCCAGTGATCGCGATAGCGCTGATCCTGGCCGCGGTGTTCGTGCCGGTGGCCTTCCTCGGCGGCATCGCCGGGGTGATGTACCAGCAGTTCGCGATCACGGTAGCGGTGTCCACCGCCCTGTCGGCCGTGGTCGCGTTGACGCTGACGCCGGCCCTGTGCGCGCTGATGCTCAAGCCGAAGGACCCGCGCGCCAGGCCGGGGCTGCTGGGCCGCTTCTTCGGCGGCTTCAACCGGGTCTTCGAGGCGGTCACCGTGCGCTATGGCAACGGCGTGGCGCGTGCCATCCGTGCCAGCCTCGCGTCACTGGCGGTGCTGGGCATCCTGATCTTCGCCGCCTTCGGCCTGATGCAGAAGGTGCCGGGCGGCTTCGTGCCACCGGAGGACCAAGGCTACTTCATCGGCTCGGTGCAGCTGCCGCCGGCGGCCTCGATGAACCGCACCATGGCGGTGACCGAGGAGGTGCAGAGGATCATCGAGGCCACTCCGGGCGTGAAGGGCTCGCTGATCATCAACGGCTACAGCATCCTGACCGGCACCGTGACTCCGGACGCGGCGCTGTTCGTGGTCCCGCTCGAGCCGTGGGAGGCACGCACCACGTCGGACAAGGCGCTGGGCACGATCATCCGCAGCGTCTACCAGCGCGGGCAGGCGTTGCGCGAGGCCACCGTGCTCGCCTTCAACCCGCCGCCGATCCCAGGCCTGGGCGCCACCGGCGGCTTCAGCTTCAAGCTGCAGGCGCGGGGCGGCGGCACGCCGCTGGAGCTGGCGCAGGTGGCGCAGGATCTCGTCAACGCCGCCGGCCAGCGGCCGGAAATCGGCAGCGTCTTCTCGAAGTTCAACCCGTCCACGCCGGCGATCCGGCTGGAGATCGACCGCGAGAAGGCCAAGAAGCTCGGCGTGCCGATCAGCGACGTCTCGCTCGCGCTGCAGGCCTTCCTCGGCGGCGTCAACATCAATGACTTCTCCCGCTTCGGCCGCAGCTTCAAGGTGTCGATGCAGGCCGAGCCGGAGTTCCGCGCCGACATCAAGCAGCTCGGCCTCATCTTCGTGCGCAGCAAGGACGGCGCCATGGTGCCGCTGTCGACCCTGATCACGCCGCACTCGGACAGCGCACCCAGCACCTTGCAGCGCTACAACCTGTACCTGACCGCCGAGATCGGCGGCGACGCCGCGCCCGGCTACAGCTCGGGCCAGGCGATCGCCGCGATGGAGCAGGTCGCGCGCCAGGTGCTGCCGGCCGGCTACGGCTACGAGTGGTCGGGCATCAGCAGGCAGGAAAAGGAGTCGGCGGGACAGGCACCGATCATCTTCGCCTTCGCCATCCTGTTCGTGTTCCTGTTCCTCGCCGCGCTGTACGAGAGCTGGTCGGTGCCGTTCGCGGTGCTGCTCGCGGTGCCGATCGGCATCTTCGGCGCCATGACCGGGCTTTACCTCACCGGGCTCACCAACAACATCTACGCGCAGATCGGGCTGGTGCTGCTGATCGGGCTGGCGGCCAAGAACGCGATCCTGATCGTCGAGTTCGCCAAAATGAAGCGCGAGCAGGGCGCCGACGCGGTCAGCGCCGCAGTCGAGGCCGCCAAGCTGCGGCTGCGGCCGATCATCATGACCTCGTTCGCTTTCATCCTCGGCGTCGTGCCGCTGATCCTGGCCAGCGGCGCCGGCGCGGCCTCGCGTGTGTCGATGGGCGTGACGGTGTTCTCCGGCATGCTGGCCGCCACACTGCTGGCGATCTTCTTCGTGCCGGTGCTGTTCGTGGTGATCGACCGCCTGGTCGAGCGGTTCGGCGGGCGACGGCGCGCATCGGTGGCGGCCAAGGCGGGAGCCGCCGAATGACGGCCGCGCGCTGCTGCGGCCATCTGCCCTCCGCGGCGGTCGCGCTCGCCGCGATCGCTGCGCTGTTGGCCGGCTGTGCCGTCGGCGACGACTACCAGCGCCCCGCGCTCGACCTGCCGGCGGCATACCGCGGCGTCGATGCACCGGGCACCACGCTCGCGGCGCGCGACTGGCGCGAGGTCTTCAGCGACCCGGCGCTGAAAGGGCTGATCGACGCGGCGCTGGCGTCCAACCTTGACCTGCGGCTGGCCGAGGCGCGCGTGCGTGAGGCGCAGGCCGCGGTGGTGATCGCCCGCTCAGGGGGGCTTCCCAATCTGAGCATCGGCGTGCAGACCTCGCCGACGGCGCGCTTGCCCGGCGACACGCTGACGTCCAGCTTCCTTGCTGCCGGCTTCCTCAGCTGGGAGATCGACCTGTGGGGGCGCATCGCCCGCGGCACCGAGGCCGCGCGCGCCGACCTCGCCGCCCGCGAGGCGGCACGGTACGGCGCGCAAGTGTCGCTGGTGGCGCAGGTCGCCAGCCAGTACTACACGCTGGCCGCGCTGCGCGCCACGCTCGATGCGACCGCGCGCAGCGCCCAGCTGCAGCGCGAGTCGCTGCGGCTGATGCGACGGCGCAACGAGGCCGGCATCGTCTCCGCCGCCGAGGTGCGCCAGGCCGAGGGCCAGCTCGCCAGCACCGAGGCCGTGCTGCCCGAGGTTGCGCGCCAGATCAACGCCACCGAGAACGCGCTGGCGCTGCTGCTGGCGCGGCCGCCATCGGCCTTCCCGGTTGCGCAGGCAGCGCTCGATCTGCCGGCCACGCTGCCCACTGGCCTGCCGACCGAACTGCTCGAGCGCCGCCCCGACCTGCGCCAGGCCGAGCAACAGCTGGTCGCCGCCAACGCGCGCGTGGGCGAGGCCAAGGCGCTGCTGCTGCCGAGCCTGTCGATCACCGGCGCGTTGGGCCGGCTGAGCCTGGAGCTCGGCGACCTGCTGCGAAGTGCGTCGGCGGAGGTGGTCTCGCTCGGCCCGAACGTTGCGCAGCCGCTATACGCCGGCGGTTCGCTGCTTGCCAACCGCGACGCGGCGCTGGCGCGGCTGGATGCGGCGCTGGTCGCCTATCGCGCCGCCGCGCTGAACGCGCTGCGCGAGGTGGCCGACGCTGTCGAGACCTACCGCCGCGCCGCCGAAGCGCTCGACAAGCAGCAGGTGCGCCTTGCCGCCCAGCGCGAGGCGCTGCGGCTCGCGGACAAGCGGTTCGCCGCCGGCGTAGTGAGCTTCCTCGAAGTGCTGGATGCGCAGCGGCAGCTGTTGGCCGCCGAGACCGATCTCGTCACTGCGCGTCTCGCGCAGCAGCTGGCCTACGTGCAGCTGTATCGGGCCCTCGGCGGCGGCTGGTCGGAGTCCGTCGTCGCGCGGTAGTCGGCCGTTCTTCGTCACGGGGCCGTTCCGGTCCTCGGCTGCGGGGAATTTTTCTCGTGCCGCTGGTCCTCGCCCTCGGGCGGGCGCTCCCCGACGGACTCGCCGGCCTGCGTGCGAGAGCGCCACCGAGGTCCTCGGCGCCCGTCCGGGCGCGGCATGGCGGCGAGATGCCGGCCTGCGGGCCGGCGGTCGGCGCGCCTCGGAGGTTCCCCCGCAGCGGGCCACCGGCGCCGCATCCTCTTGTCTGCCTACAGCGATTCGAGCGCGCGCGCGATGTCGCGCCACAGCGGCTCCAGCGGCTCACAGCCGACCGATAGCCGGATGAAGCCCTCGGGCACCGGGTCGCCCCAGCGCGCCCGCCGCTCGGCGCTGGTGTGCACGCCGCCGAAGCTGGTCGCGGGGCACACGAAGCGGCAGGCGGCGATGAAGCGGTCGGCCGCGGCCTGGTCCGCGAGCGTGAACCCGACCACCGAGCCGAAGCCGCGCATCTGCCGCCGCGCCAGCGCGTGGCGGGGATGCTCCGGCAGGCCGGGATAGGCCACGGCGCGCACCGCGCGGTGCTCGCGCAGCCGCTGCGCCAGGGCCAACGCGTTGGCGAACATGCGGTCCAGCCGCAGTTCCAGCGTCTCGATGCCCCGGTGCACGAGCCAAGCCGCGAACGGGCCCGGGATCGCGCCGGCGATCCGCCGCCAGTCGCGCACCGCGTCGAGCAACTCGGGGCGCCGCGAGGCCACGTGCCCAAAGAGCACGTCGGAGTGCCCGTTGACCGCCTTGGTGTCAGCGCAGACGACGACGTCGGCGCCGAGATCGAGCGGCCGCTGGCCGAGCGGCGTCATCATCGTGTTGTCGACGACGACGATGCCGCCGGCCGCCCTCGCCCGCGCCGCCACGGCGGCGATGTCGGCCAGGTCGAGCGCCGGGTTCGACGGCGTCTCGATCATCACTAGCCGGTAGGCGTCGAAGGCGTGCGCTTCGAGCGCGGCGGTGGCGGCGAGG
>CALGWX010000170.1 GCA_937936215.1 uncultured Burkholderiaceae bacterium
CCGCGGCCAGCGGCAGGAACAGCAGTTCGGTGTCCAGCGGCCGGAAGGCGGCGATCGCCTCGTCGATCGAGCGCGCGGCCCAGAAGCCGTCGAGCGCGCGCGAGGCGCGCCGCATCCGCAGCCACGCCCACAGCTTCCACAGGATCAGCGACCAACTGGCCACCGACATCGCCAGCAGCACCAGCGCCGTGGCGCGGATGACGCTGTCGGCCTGGGCCCAGTAGTGCGCGATGCCGAGTGCGTTGCCCTCCATCGCGGCGCTTACTTCAGGCCGAGGACGTCTTGCATGTCGAACAGCCCCTGCGGCCGGCCGACGACGAAGCGCGCCGCGCGCAGGCTGCCAAGCGCGTACGGCATGCGGCTGCCGGCGCGATGGGTGATCTCGATGCGCTCGCCGGGACCGGCGAACAGCACCGTGTGGTCGCCGACGATGTCGCCGCCGCGCACGGCGGCAAAGCCGATGGCGCCGGCCTTGCGCTCGCCGGTGACGCCGTGGCGCACATAAACGGCGCGGTCGGCCAGCGCGGTGGCCTGCGCCGCCGCGATGACCTCGCCCATCTTCAGCGCCGTGCCCGAGGGCGCGTCGACCTTGTGCCGGTGGTGCGCTTCGATGATCTCGATGTCGTAACCGGAAGCCAGGATCGCGGCCGCCACTTCCAGCAGCTTGAAGGTGGCGTTGACGCCAACGCTCATGTTGGGCGCGAAGACGATCGCGATCGACTCGGCCGCCTGCCGGATCGCCGCCTTGCCGGCCTCGTCGAAGCCGGTGGTGCCGATCACCATCCGGACGCCGAGGCGGCGGCACGCCGCGAGGTGCGCCAGCGTGCCCTCCGGCCGCGTGAAGTCGATCAGCACGTCGGCGGCGGCGATGCGATCGAGGTCGGATTCGATCCTCACCCCGGTGGCGCGGCCGAGGAAGTCGCCGCAGTCGCGGCCGATCTCGGGGCTGTCGGCGCGCTCCAGCGCCACCGCGATGGCCACCGCCGGGTCGGCCAGCGCGGCCTCGATCAGCATGCGGCCCATACGGCCGCCGGCACCGGCGATGGCGAGCCTGACCGTCATCGTGCGCTCAGAATCCGGTGGTGGGCGAAGTCGGCGTGATGATCTCGATGCCGGTCCGCGAGTCCTCGCGCGAGCGCAACGGCGCTGGCTGCTCCGGCGGCGGTTTGGGTGTGGCCTTCGGCTTGCGGCCGAGGATCAGGTTGTCGGCGAGCGCCTCCGGCGGCATGTCGTCGGAGACGAAGCGCTCGACGCGGTTGTCCTTGAAGTACACCGTCAGCCGGCGCGACTGCACCTCGCGGCTGTTGCCGCGCTTCAGCAGGTACACGTAGTCCCAGCGGTCCTGGTGAAAGACGCTGGTGAGCGCCGGCGTGCCGAGCAGGAAGCGCACCTGCTCGCGGCTCATGCCGGGGGCCAGGCCCTCGACCATTTCCTTGGTCACCACGTTGCCCTGCTGCACGTCGGGCTGGTAGGGCTGCAGCAGCGGCGGCATGCGCTCCAGCGTCGACTGGCACGCAACCAGCAGCGGCGCCAGCGCGGCGGCGAGCAGCAGGCGGAGGGCAGGGGCGGTGGGCATGGTGGTGGCAGTGCCGCAGCGATGGCTCCGACACCAGCGGCTATGATACCGGTCAGCCTGTCTTGCGCCGCGCGCGTGCCGCCGATGGCCAGTCGTTCGCACCCAGCATCTTCCGAACTGAAGGCCAGCGGCCTGAAGGCGACGCTGCCGCGGATGAAGATCCTCGAAATCTTTCAGCGCTCGTCGCAGGAGGGCGTGCGGCACCTGAGCGCCGAGGATGTCTACAAGGCGCTGCTGGCGGTGCAGCTCGACGTCGGACTGGCTACCGTGTACCGGGTGCTGACACAGTTCGAGCAGGCCGGGCTGATCTCGCGCAGCAACTTCGAGGCCGGCCGCGCCGTGTTCGAGCTGAACGAGGGCGCGCACCACGATCACCTGGTGTGCCTGACCTGCGGCCGCGTGGAGGAGTTCGTCGACGTCGAGATCGAGCAGCGGCAGAAGCGCATCGCCGCCGACAAGGGCTTCGAGCTGCGGGAGCACTCGCTGTCGCTGTACGGCGAGTGCGCCAAGGATCCCTGCCCGTACCGGCCGAAGGGCTGAACGGCCGCGGCTGGCAGGTGCCGTCGGTCTCGGTGGGGGCCGGCAGGCGGGGGTCGGCCGCGCCGCACTTTGCCCCGCCCGGCGTGGTCAGCGTTCCTGCAACAGGCGGTGCTGCACGGCCACCGCGGTGTCCGGAAAGTCGCTGAAGACGCCGTCGACGCCGGCGGCGAAAGATAACTCCAGTTCGCGCTCCGGCTGCCCGCGCAGGTTCGTCGGCAGGAAGCTGTCTTCGTTGCGGAAGGTCCATGCGTGCACCGCAAGGCCCAGCGTGTGCGCCTCGGCAACGAGCCGGGTCGGCGCGTCGATCGCGCCGGCGGCGTCGCGCGGATGGACGAGCGTTTTTGCCACGCCGATGCCCTGCACCCGCGTGGCCAGGTCGCGCAGCTCGGCGGCCGTCGGGGCGCGACTCAGCAACATCACTCGCGGCGCCGCCGAAAGCTCGGCGAAGCGCCGCAGCGCTGCCAGCTCGAAGCTCTGCACGTAGACCGGCAGCCCGTCGGCCGCCTGCAGCGCCTTCGCCAGCAGCGGCTCGGCGGCGAGGCCGATTGAGGCGAAGTGCTGCGCGTGCTTCAGCTCCGGGTAGATGCCGACGCGCCGCCCCGCGGCATTCGCGCGCCGCGCCAGCGCGATGATCTCGTCGAGGGTGGCGATGCGGAAACGGCCGTCGAACTGCGCGTTGTGCGGCCGCTCGCGCGCGAATCGCTCCCGCGCGCGCAGGCGGCGGATCTCGTCGAGCGTGAAGTCCTCGCTGAACCAGCCGGTCAGCTCCCTGCCATCGACGCGTTGGGTGCGGCGGCGGGCGGCGAACTCGGCGCGCGTGGCCACATCGGTGGTCAGCGACAGTTCGTTCTCGTGCCGCGCGATCAGCGCGCCGTCGCGGGTGACGACGAGGTCCGGCTCGATGAAATCGGCGCCCTGCTCGATCGCCAGCTCGTAGGCGGCCAGCGTGTGCTCCGGGCGGTAGCCGCTGGCACCGCGGTGCGCGATGACCAGCGGCGGCGCGCCGGTCAGCGTCGGGTGCGGCCAGCGCGGTTGCGCGGCGACGAGCGGGCTGAAGGGCGCTGCGGCCGCCGCCGCCAGCAGGCGGCGGCGCGATCGGTCGATGCGAAACGTCACTGCCGCCTCATGGCGCCGCGCGCTGCGGCGCGAACGACTCGCGCCCGGGGGCAGGCCGTCGTCATGCCGCCAGCATCTCGCGCGCGTGCTTGCGCGTCGTGTCGGTGATCTGCAGGCCACCGAGCATGCGCGCCAGCTCGTCGACGCGGGCACGGCGGTCGAGCGGCTCGATCCGGCACACCGGCCGGCCATCGTCGGCCGCCACCTTGCTGACGAGGAAGTGCTGGTCGCCGCGCGCCGCCACCTGCGGCAGGTGGGTGACGCACAGCACCTGCCGCTGGCTGCCGAGCTGCTTGAGCAGGCGGCCGACGGTCTCCGCGACGGCGCCGCCGATGCCGGCGTCGACTTCGTCGAAGATCAGTGTGGCCACCGGCGTGGCGGTGGCCGCGATCACGGCGATCGCGAGGCTGATCCGCGCCAGTTCGCCGCCGGAGGCGACCTTGGCCAGCGGCCTCGGACTGACGCCGGCATGGCCGGCGACGAGGAACTCGGCGCGCTCCACCCCCGTCGGGGAGCGCTCGCACGGCGACAGTGCGACCTCGAAGCGGCCGCCCGCCATCGACAGGTCCTGCATCGCGCGCGTGACCTCGCGCGCCATGTGCGTCGCGGCCTGCTGCCGCTGCCGGGAAAGCCCAGCGGCGGCGCGGTCGTACTCCGCCCGCGCCTGCTCTTCGCGCGCGACGAGCTGCGCCAGGTCCGAGGCCGCGGCCAGCGCCGCGAGCTTGTCCTGCGAGGAGGCGAGCAGCGCCGGCAGTTCGTCCGGCGCGCAGCGGAACTTGCGCGCCGCCGCGTGCAGCTCGGCCACCCGCGCCTCGACCTGCGCCAGCCGCGCCTGGTCGAGGTCGGCCTTGTCGAGGTAGCGGTTCAGCGTCCGCGCCGCGTCGTCCAGTTGTGCGCGGGCGCCGGCCAGCGCTTCCAGCGCCGGCTGCAGGCGGGCGTCGTAGTCGGCGAGCTTCTCCAATCTTTCGGCGGCGCCGTCGATGCGCGCCAGCGCCGAGTCGTCGGCCTCGGCAAGCTGGTCCACCGCCGCCTGCGCGCCTTCGAGCAGGGCAGCGCCGTGCGACAGCCGCCGGTGCTCGGCCTCGACCTCGGCCCACTCGCCGGCGCGCGGCGCCAGCGGCGACAACTCCTCGACGATCCAGCGCAGCCGTTCCTGCTCGGCGCGGGCGCTGCCTTCCATCGCCCGCGCTTCTTCCAGCGCCTTGACCGCCAGCCGCCAAGCGGCGTAGGCGGCGGCCACTGCTTGCGCCGGCTCGCGCAGCCCGCCGTGCTCGTCGAGCAGCGCCAGTTGCGCCGCCGGCCGCAGCAGCGACTGGTGCGCGTGCTGGCCGTGCACGTCGAGCAGCAGCTCGCCGAGCGCCCGCAGCTGCGCCAGCGTCACCGCGGCGCCGTTGATGAAGGCGCGGCTGCGCCCGGTGGCGTCGACCGTGCGGCGCAGCAGCACGGTGTCGCCGTCGTCCTGCAGGTCGTTGTCGCGCAGCCAGGCGGCCGCCGCGTCGCCGAGGCGGAACTCGGCGCTGACCTCGGCGCGCGTCGCCCCCTCGCGCACCACGTCGGCCTCGGCGCGCTCGCCGAGCGCCAGTTGCAGGGCGTCGATAAGGATCGACTTGCCGGCGCCGGTCTCGCCGGTGAGCACGGTGAAGCCGGGCGAGAACTCGAGCGCCAGTTCGTCGACGATCACGAAGTTGCGGACCGCGAGCGACAACAGCATGGCCAGCGGGGGTTCACGCGCGCACGTGCGCGTCGCTCGGCATCACGTTCCACTGCAGCTTGCCGCGCAGCGTGGCGAAGTAGTTGTAGCCGACGGGATGCAGCAGCGTCACCACGTCGCCGCTGCGGCGGGCGCGGACGATGTCGCCAGGGGCAAGCTGGGTGAACGACTGCATGTCGAAGTGCGCGCTGGCCTCGCGCACGTCGGTCAGCTCGAACTCGATGACGCGATCGTCGGGCAGCGCGATCGGGCGGTGCGACAGCGTCTGCGGCGCCACTGGCACCAGCACCAGGCCGCCGAGCGCCGGGTGCAGGATCGGGCCGTTGGCCGACAGCGCGTAGGCGGTCGAGCCGGTCGGCGTGGCCAGGATCACGCCGTCGGCGCGTTGGTTGTACATCGTGACGCCGTCCACGCGCACGGTGAACTCGACCATGCCGCCGGAGATGCCGCGCGAGATCACCACGTCGTTGACGGCCCGCGCCCGGTAGATCACCTCGCCGCGGCGGCGCACCTCGGCCTCCAGCATGGTGCGGCGGTCGGTCTCGAACTGGCCGGCGAGCATCGGCGGCAGCACGTCGGGAATCTTCTCGACCGGGATGTCGGTGATGAAGCCGAGCCGGCCGTGGTTGATGCCGATCAGCGGCACGCCGAAGGGCGACAGTTCCCGCGCGATGCCGAGCATGGTGCCGTCGCCGCCCAGAACGACGGCGACGTCGGCCTGGCGGCCGATCGCCTGCAGCGCGAAGCCGGCGTAGGGCTTCAGGTCGAGCACCTCGACCGTGGAGGCGTCGAACATGGGCGTCAGCCCCGCCGTCTCGACGATGGCGGCGATCTGGCGCAGGGCGGCGGTGAGCGAATGGCGGCTGCCGTCCACCCGCGGCTTGCCGAAGATCGCGACGTTCTTGAAAGCCTGCGCCATGGCCAAAATGTATCAGTCGCAGTGCGGGCCCAGGCCGTCGCAGGGCCGCGCTGCCGCAGATTCCGTAACATAGCCTCATGCTCGACGACCGCGCCCGCCTGCTGCTGAAGACGCTGATCGAGCGCTACATCGCCGACGGCCACCCGGTCGGCTCGCGCGCGCTGGCCAAGGTCTCCGGCCTTGACGTGTCGCCGGCCACTATCCGCAACGTGATGGCGGACCTGGAGGAAATGGGCTTCATCGCCAGCCCGCACACCTCCGCCGGCCGGGTGCCGACGCCGCGCGGCTACCGGCTGTTCGTCGACGCCCTGCTGACCGTCAAGCCGGTCGAGCAGCAGGAGGCCGAGCTGATCAAGGGCCAGCTGCAGGTGGCCGACCCGCAGCGGGCGATTCAGGTGGCGGCGCAGCTGCTCGGCAGCCTGACGCATTTCGCCGGCGTGGTGCTGACGCCACGCCGCGCCAGCCGCTTCCGGCAGGTCGAGTTCCTGCGGCTTTCCGACAAGCGGGTGCTGCTGATCATCGTCACCCCCGAGGGCGACGTGCAGAACCGCATCCTGGTCACGCAGCAGTCGTACAGCTCGGCGCAGCTCGTGGAGGCGGCCAACATCTTCAACCAGCACTTCGCCGGCCTGAGCTTCGAGCAGGCCCGCGGCCGCCTGCACGGTGAACGGGCGGCGCTGCGCGCCGAGATCGCGGCGCTGATGGAGGCGGCCGTGGCCGCCGGCGAGCAGGCGGCGGAGGAGGACGAGCCGGTGGTGGTGGCCGGCGAGCGCAACCTGCTGGAGGTCTCGGACCTCGCGGCCAATCTCGACCGGCTGCGGGCGCTGTTCGACCTGTTCGAGCACAAGTCGCGGCTGATGCAACTGCTGGAGCTGTCCGGCCGCGCCCAGGGCGTGCAGATCTACATCGGCGGCGAGTCGAACAAGGTGCCGGTGGACGAGACCAGCATGGTCGTCGCGCCGTACGAGGTCGATGGCCAGGTGGTTGGCACGCTCGGCGTCATCGGCCCCACGCGCATGGCCTACGAGCGCGTCATCCCCATCGTCGACATCACGGCGCGGCTGCTGTCTTCCGCGTTGTCGCGGGAGTAGCCGCTTGCCCTTCGATCGCGAACCCGAGTTCACCCACGGCCAGCTCTCGCGCTCGGCCGTGCTGTTGGTCAACCTCGGCACCCCGGCGGCGCCGGAGCCGAAGGCGGTGCGCGCGTACCTGAAGCAGTTCTTGTCCGATCCGCGCGTAGTCGAGATCCCCCGCCCGGTGTGGCTGCCGATCCTGTACGGGGTGATCCTGAACGTGCGGCCGAAGAAGTCGGCCGCCAAGTACGCCTCGATCTGGACCGACAAGGGCTCGCCGCTGCTGTATCACTCCGAGCAGCAGGCGCTGCTGTTGCGCGGCTACCTGGGCAACCGCGGCCTCGACGTCGATGTGCGGCTGGCGATGCGCTACGGCGAGCCGTCGATCCCGCGCGTGCTGGGCGAGCTGGCCGCTGCTGGCACCGAGCGGCTGCTGGTGCTGCCGCTCTATCCGCAGTATTCGGCGACCACGACGGCGACGGTGTTCGACGCCGTCAACGCCGTGCTGGCGCGCCGGCGCAACGTGCCGGAGCTGCGCACCGTCAAGCACTTCCACGACCACCCCGGCTACATCGAGGCGCTCAAACAGTCGGTGCTGGCGCACTGGGACAAGCACGGCGGGCTGCGCGAGGCGGGCGGCAAGCTGGTGATGAGCTTCCACGGCGTGCCCCGGCGCACCCTCGACCTCGGCGACCCGTATCACTGCGAGTGCCGCAAGACCGGCCGCCTGCTGGCCAAGGCGCTGGGGCTGGGCAGGGACGAGTACGTGGTGACCTTCCAGTCGCGCTTCGGCAAGGCCGAGTGGCTGCAGCCGTACACCGCGCCGACCCTGCACGCGCTCGGCCAGCAGGGCGTGGCGCGGGTGGACGTGATCTGCCCCGGCTTTGTCGCCGACTGCCTGGAGACGCTGGAGGAGATCAACATGGAAGGCCGGCAGGACTTCCTGACCGCCGGCGGCAAGGTCTTCCACTACATCCCGTGCCTGAACGAGTCGCCGGCGTTCATCGACGCCCTGGCCGACCTGGCGACGAGCCATCTGCAGGGCTGGCCGGTGGCGCGCGAGTCGCGCCCGGCGCGCGAGGCGGCGGCGGCGCAGGGCGCGGGCGAGGCCAAGCTGGCCGGCGCGCCGCGCTGAAGGCGGCGCGGCGGGCCCCTGGCGCCGACCCCGGCCCGGTGCCCCGCCGGCGCCGCTGCTGCGCGAGGTGTCTGGCCCGGGCCATGATCGCAACCGCGGCCTGGTGCCGGACGGCCCGGACGCTGGACTGTCGCCCCGGCCCGGCTTGACCTCCGGCCCGTGACCCTAAGAACCGCGGTTCAGGAGAGCCCCGGGTGCCGGAGAGCAAGCAACGGCGCAGGGTTACAGCGTTTTGCAGCAACTGCGGAGCAGTACCTGTTGGGCGACGGCAGGGCGAACGAATTCCCGTTCTTTGAGAGCGGGTTGGGCGTGCAATCCAATCGCAACTGCGGTTTTTACGGTGACCGTGACGCCTGCCGGCTGCCGAATGGGTTAGCCGCCGGGGACGCCGGGTCGGCGGGGCGCGGCTGGCTCGCCGGAACGACAGCCGCGATCCGCTTGGCCGACGTCGCCGCCCGGCCGGCTTCGCCGGCCTCGCCCTCGCCGTCTGGCCGACTTTGCCGGCGTTTGGGATTCACTCGGCGGCGAGCCGGTGGGTGCCCGCGCCCGCCGTCCGGCCGACCCCGGCGGGGCTTGAAAACCCCGCCAGCAGCCCCATAGAGGCGGTATCGGGTTGAATTGGCGAGAAAAACGGAAGAGGGGCGATGAGCAACATCGAATCGACTACGGCGCCGGGAGCGGCGCAACCCGCCGACCCCGCGACGGCTGGCGAACTGCCCCAGCCCGAGCAACCCGCTGCCCTCGAAGCGGCGACGGTCGTCGACGTCGAGGCCGAGCTGCAGGCCGCGCTGGCCAAGGCGAGCGAGAACTACGAGCTTTACCTTCGTGCGATGGCCGAGGCGGAGAACATCCGCCGCCGGGCGCAGGAGGACGTCGCCAAGGCGCACAAGTACGGCATCGAGTCCTTCGCCGAGGCGCTGGTGCCGGTGGCCGACAGCCTGGAAAAGGCGCTGGAGGCGGCCAATGCCTCGCCGGAGGCGATGCGCGAGGGCATCGAGCTGACGCTCAAGCAGCTGCGCGCCGCCTTCGAGAAGGGCAAGCTCTCCGAGATCAACCCGGTCGGCCAGAAATTCGATCCGCACCTGCACCAGGCCATTTCGATGGTGCCGGCCGGGCAGGCCGGCGGCGTGCCGCCCAATCACGTGGTCGCCGTGCTGCAAAAGGGCTGGAAGATCGCCGACCGCGTGCTGCGGCCGGCGCTGGTCACGGTGGCTGCGCCTTGAACTGACGTGCGGCCAGACTCACATTGAAGAAGAACGGGCGCGACAGGCGCCGCAGGACTATCCACTGGGGGTAAGCGAATGGGCAAGATCATCGGCATCGACCTCGGCACGACCAACTCGTGCGTGGCGATCATGGAGGGCGGGCAGCCCAAGGT
>CALGWX010000171.1 GCA_937936215.1 uncultured Burkholderiaceae bacterium
TCGCTGCCGCGCCGCGAGCAGCGGCCGCGCGTGCTGCTGACGACGTTCCCGCAGGAGCCGCACGGCCTGGGCATCCTGATGGCCGAGGCGACTTTCGCGCTCGAAGGTTGCCACTGCATCTCGCTCGGCGTGCAGACGCCGCTGCTGGACATCGTCGCCGCAGCCGAGACGAAGCGCGCCGACATCGTGGCGCTTTCTTTCTCGGCGGTGTTCAACGCCAGCCAGGCGATCGACGGCCTGACCGAGCTGCGCGCCAAGCTGCCGCCCGCGGTCGAAATCTGGGCTGGCGGCGGCTGCGCGGCGCTGCACCGCCGGCCGCCGGCTGGCATCGAGGCGATGCGCTCGCTCGACCAGATCCCGCCGGCGCTGGCGCGCTGGCGCGGGCAGCTGGCGGACTGACCGCAGCAGCCTCGGCCCATGCCCGCCCGCGGCAACAAGTCGTTCCTGCCCGTGAAGCACTGTGCCGTCTGCGGCCGGCCGATGGTGTGGCGCCGCCGCTGGCGGAAGACCTGGGCCGAGGTGCGCTACTGCTCGCAGCGCTGCCGCGCCGGCCGCGCCGGCGCGCCGCCGCGCTGACCGCCGGCGCCGCGCCGGGACCGCCGGCCGCCCGATCCGGCGCGCCGCCGCGATCGCTAGCGGCGCGGGGCCTGCCAAGGCGCGGCCGCGACTGCGGCTGGTGCTCGGCGACCAACTCGACCCGGACGGGCCGCATTTTGCGGACTTCGATCCGGCGCGCGACCGCCTGCTGCTGATCGAGGCGCCCGGCGAGGCGCGGCACGTGTGGAGCCACAAGGCGCGGATCGCCCTGTTCCTGTCGGCGATGCGCCACTTCGCGGCCGAGGCGACAGCGCGCGGCCTGCCGCTCGTCTACGTCGCGCTCGACGATCCCGACCATGCGGATGCGCCCCACCTCGTGCAGCGGCTGGCGCGCGTGCTGCAGTCCACCGGTGCCGGCGAGCTCGTCGTCATCGAGCCGGGCGAGTGGCGGCTGGCGCGCGCGATCGAGGACCTCTGCGCTGCGCGCGGGGTCGCGCTGCAGGTGCTGCCCGATTCGCACTTCCTGTGCTCGCGGGCCGAGTTCGCGGCCTGGGCGCGGGGCCGCCGCGAGCTGCGCATGGAGCACTTTTATCGCGGCATGCGCCGCCGCCACCGCGTGCTGCTCCGCGCGGACGGCGAACCCGAAAGCGGCCGCTGGAACTTCGACGCCGAGAATCGCAGCGGCTTTCCGAAAACCGGGCCGGGCGAGATCCCGGCGCCGGCGCGCTTCGCGCCGGATGCGATCACGCGCGAGGTGCTGGCGCTGGTGGAGCGACGCTTCCCCGACCACCCCGGCGGGCTGGAGCGCTTTGCCTGGCCGGTGACGCGCGCGCAGGCGCTCGCCGCGCTCGACCGCTTCGTTGCGGCGCGGCTGGAGCACTTCGGCCGCTGGCAGGACGCAATGTGGACCGACACGCCCTTCGGCTGGCACGCGCTGCTGTCGAGCAGCCTGAACCTGAAATTGCTGCACCCGCGCGAGGTCGTCGCCGCCGCCGAGCGCGCGTACCGCGAGCGCGGACTGCCGCTGCCGGCGGTCGAAGGGTTCATCCGCCAGGTGCTGGGTTGGCGCGAGTTCATCCGCGGCGTGTACTGGCAGTTCATGCCGCAGCTGGCGCAGGCAAACATGTTCGGCCATGCGCGCCGGCTTCCGGCCTGGTACTGGAGCGGGCAGACGAGGATGCGCTGCATGCGCGAGGTCATCGGCCAGACGCTCGCCTACGGCTACGCGCACCACATCCAGCGGCTGATGGTCACTGGCCAGTTTGCGCTGCTGGCGGAGATCGACCCGCGCCAGGTGGCCGACTGGTACCTGGCCGTCTACGTCGACGCCGTCGAGTGGGTCGAGCTGCCGAACGTGGCCGGCATGGCGCTGTACGCCGACGGCGGCCGCTTCACCAGCAAGCCTTACGTGGCCAGCGGCGCGTACATCAAGCGGCAGAGCAACTACTGCGACGGCTGCGCCTACCGCCCCGAGGCGCGCAGCGGCGAGCGCGCGTGCCCGTTTTCGACGCTGTTCTGGCACTTCCTCGTCAAGCACGAGCGGCGGCTGGCCGCAAGTCCGCGCACGATGCTGATGGCCAAGAACGTGGCCCGCCTGGCGCCTGCCGAGCGCGACGCCATCGCCGCCCGCGCGGCGCAGATGCTCGACAATCTCGACGCGCTGTGACCGCGCCCCCTGCCGGGCTCGCCGGGCGTTGCGTCATGGCGGCGTAACCGAGCTGCGCGAGGGCGGCGCGCCGCGGCAACGGCCGCGCCGATCGACGACTGAGGAGGAGGCGACGGCATGAAGCTCAAGCAACGGGTGGCGGTGATCACTGGCGCGGCGCAGGGCATCGGCGCCGCCTGCGCGCGTGCCTTTGCCGACGAGGGCGCGCATGTGGTCGTGTCCGACGTCAACGAGGTCGGCGGCGCCGCGCTGGTGCGCGACATCGCCGCCAGCGGCGGCATGGCCACCTTCTGCCGCGCCGACGTCGGCGACAGGGGCGACGCCGAGCGGCTGGTCGCGCACGCGGTGGAGCACTATGGCCGGCTCGACGTGCTGGTCAACAACGCCGGCATCGTGCACGCGGCCGACTTCGTCGATCTCGCGGAGGAGGACTTCGACCGCGTGCTGCGGGTGAACCTGAAGGGCGCCTTCCTGTGCGGGCAGGCGGCGGTGCGGCAGATGCTCGCGCAGCCGCCGCGCGCCGACGGCAGCCGCGGCGTCGTCATCAACATGTCGAGCGTCAACG
>CALGWX010000172.1 GCA_937936215.1 uncultured Burkholderiaceae bacterium
CTGCTCTTTCAGGCTCAACCGTTCCATGCGTGCCCCGCCGTTTTTTGACCGAACAGTTTATTTGTCGAACGTAATCGTCGCAAGCGGGCTTTGGCTGCCATTTCAGAGCAGAACGCGACACCATAAGACCATCAGCGCACCCCGTGTCGACGGGATGGCAAGCCGAGAAATTACCGACTGGTTCTGACTTGAACTGGTCAGTTCAGCCAGTACACTCCGTCGCTCGTCGCCGCCATTTCCATGACCGTCCCCGCCTCGCCCAGCATCGGCCACGGCCACGTTCGCCACACCCGGCTGCGGCCGGCGCGGCACGCGTTCGG
Organism: uncultured Burkholderiaceae bacterium; assembly: GCA_937936215.1. Lineage (GTDB taxonomy): Bacteria > Pseudomonadota > Gammaproteobacteria > Burkholderiales > Burkholderiaceae_F > JADJWR01. The sequence goes on from CALGWX010000172.1 coordinate 321, forward strand.
CTACCGCAGCTTCTTCCTGCGGCTGCCGCTGCGGTCGCTGGCGGCGCGCGGCTGGCCGCTGAAGCGGCTGCCGCGCAACCGCTTCGGCTGGCTGTCGTTCCAGGACGCCGATCACGGCGACGGCGGCGATCCGTTGGCGTGGATCGATCGCCTGCTGCGGCGCGAGGGCGTGGCTGACGCCGATGGCGAGATCTGGCTGCACACGCTGCCGCGCGTGCTCGGCTACGTCTTCAACCCGGTGAGCTTCTGGTTCTGCCATCGCGCCGACGGCGCGCTGCGCGCCGTGCTGTGCGAGGTCAACAACACCTTTGGCGAGCGCCACTGCTACCTGCTGGCGCACGGCAACGGCCGGCCGCTGGCATGGGGCGAGGAGCTCGCCGCGCGCAAGGTCTTCCACGTCTCGCCCTTCTGCCGGGTCGAGGGACGCTACCGCTTCCGCTTCATGCTGGCGCGGCGGCCCGAGGGCGAGCGCTTCGTCGCCCGCATCGACTACGACGATGCCGACGGGCCGCTGCTGCAGACCTCGATCGAGGGCCGGCTGGCGCCGCTCACCGAAGGCGAACTGGCGCGGGCGCGCTGGGCCTACCCCGCGTTTACGTTCGGCGTGATCGCCCGCATCCACTGGCAAGCGCTGCAGCTGTGGCGCAAGCGCGTGCCGTTTTTCACCAAGCCCGACCCTCCCACCCCAGAAGTCACCCGATGAACCAGGAACTCGTGCTGCCTGCGCCCGCTGCCGCGGGCGAGTTCGACACCTCCGCCTATCCGCGTGCGGCCCGCTGGGCGCTGCGGCTGCTGGAACGGTTTTGCGCTGGCTCGCTGGAGCTGACGCTGCCCGATGGCCGGCGCGCGCGTTTCGGCGCCGGGGCGCCGCAGGCGCAGCTTCAACTGCACAACTGGGCGCCGGTGCAGGCGGCGATGCGCAGCGGCGACATCGGCTTCGCCGAGTCCTTCATCGCCGGCGACTGGAGCAGCGACGACCCGGTGCGCGTGCTGCGCTACTTCATCCGCAACCGCGACGCCGCCGAGGCGGTCGTCTACGGCTCGTTCTGGGGCGGGCTGGCCTACCGGCTGAAGCACTGGTGCAACCGCAACACGAAGGCGCAGGCGAGGAAGAACATCCACGCCCACTACGACCTCGGCAACGACTTCTACGCGCTATGGCTCGACCCGACGATGACCTACTCCAGCGCGCTGTTCGCGCAGGAGCCAGCCGATCCGCACGCACCGGCGTCCGAGGAGGAACTTGCCGCCGCGCAGCAGGCAAAGTACCGGCGCGTGCTCGACGAGCTTCGCCTGGCTCCGGGCAGCCGGGTGCTGGAGATCGGCTGCGGCTGGGGCGGCTTCGCCGAGACCGCCGCCCGCGCCGGCCACCTGCTCAAGGGGCTGACGCTGTCGCCGGCGCAACTGCGCTTCGCGCAGCAGCGCCTAGAGCGCCAGGACCTGCCCGCAGAACTGGTGCTGCAGGACTATCGCGACGAGCGCGGCCAGTACGACGGCGTAGCCTCGATCGAGATGTTCGAGGCCGTGGGCGAGGCGTACTGGCCGTCGTACTTCGCCACCGTCGCCCGCGCCCTGAAGCCGGGCGGCCGCGCCTGCATCCAGACGATCGAGATCGCCGACCGACTGTTCGACCGCTACCGGCGCAGCACCGACTTCATCCAGCAGTACATCTTCCCGGGCGGCATGCTGCCCTCGCCGTCGGCGTTCCGCCGCCAGGCGCAGCAGGCCGGCCTGCGCGTGGTCAACGCGCGCTCCTTCGGCCTGCATTACGCGCGCACGCTGGCTACCTGGCGGGCGCGGTTCCTGGCGCAGTGCGACGCCGTGCGCGCACAGGGTTTCGACGAGCGCTTCGTCCGGATCTGGCACTTCTATCTCGCGTATTGCGAGGCGGCCTTCGCGGAGGGCAACACCGAGGTCACGCAGTACACGCTCGAAAAGGCCTGAACCGGCGCAGCCGGGAGCGAACGCCGCGGCGCCCGAGGCACAGCGCCGTCCTGCGGGAGCCGGTGAACCGGGGCGCCCGGGAATAGGTGCCGCCGCGCCCGGCCGCGTCGCCGTGCCTGGCCGCGCCACCGCCCCCGGCCGTTCCGCCGGGGCGGCCACGGACCGCGCTGCCGCGCCGACATCGCGGCTGGCGAGCCCGCTCGTCGCCGCGGCCCTCATCGCGGCATCGGCTGCGGCCCCGTCGGTGGATGCCGCCACCGCCGCGGCAGAGCCGCCAGCTCACGTGCGCAAGTACGTCAGCGACGTGCGCCTGGCCGGCACCGGGCGGCTGACCTGGTTCGGCTTTCACGTCTATGACGCGGCGCTGTTCGTGCCGCCGGGGTTCGACCTCGCGCAGGCGGCGGAGCAGCCGTTCGTGCTCGAACTGACCTACGCGCGCCGCCTCGAAGGCCGCAGCATCGCCGAGGCCAGCCGCGACGAGATCGCGCGGCTCGGCTTCGGCACCGAGGCGCAGCGGGCGCGCTGGCACGAGCAGATGGTGAAGCTCTTCCCCAACGTGACCAAGGGGCAACGGCTGGCGGGCGTTCATCTGCCCGGAACCGGCGCCCGCTTCTACTTCAACGGCCAGTTCCTCGGCAGCGTCGACGATCCACAGTTCGCGCTCGCCTTCTTCGCCATCTGGCTCGACGAGCGCACGCGCGCGCCGCAGTTGCGCGAGAGCCTGCTCAAGGGCTTGCCGGCGGTGCGCACGGCGGGCGTTTAAGAGAAGCGGAGACGAGGTTGCGTCCCGATCGCGCCGCAGCGCTGCACGCCGTTCCGCCCGACACGGGGCGGCGCCTCGCCGCGACCTCGGGCTGCCGGCGACGACTTCTTCACCGCCGCTGAGCGCTGCGACGTTCCCTGCCGACGATGGCCACGCCGTCCGCTCCAGCCTCGCCGCCGCTTGCCGGCCACACCGGCGCGCGCGCCCGCACGGCCGCGGCCGCGGCATCTGCGGCGCACGCCGCTGACGCAGCTGCCGTTCCCGAGAGCTTTGGCGCGGGAATGGGTTCTCGGGGCGGCGTAGACAGCGGGCGGCGTCCGGCACCCGGCGACTCCGCGCCCACGGCGATGAGGGCGATGGCAGCACGGGGCGGCTGCGCGCCTACCGCGATGACGCGTGTGGCAGCACCGGGCGACTCCACGCCCGCGGCGATGAGCGCTGTGGCAGCAGCGGGCGACTCCACGCCCGCCGCGATGAGC
>CALGWX010000173.1 GCA_937936215.1 uncultured Burkholderiaceae bacterium
GCCGCGTGCCACTCGCGCCGGCGCGCCTGCTCCAGCGCCGCCTCGAGCGTGGCGAGCGTCGGCTCGTCGTTGAAGTCCAGCCCTGCCGAGTTGCGCCGCGCCGGCGCGAACAGTTGCGCTGGCAGCGGGATGGCCGGATGCGCGCTGCCGCCGCTTTCCTCGGCCAGCTGCACCGGGTCGCGCAGCAGCGCCTCGATCGGGATCGACGGCTCGAGGATCTGATGCACGAACGACGAATTCGAGCCGTTTTCCAGCAGCCGCCGCACCAGGTAGGCGAGCAGGGTCTCGTGCGAGCCCACCGGCGCGTAGATGCGGCAGGCCACGTCGAGGCCGCCGCTGCCGAGCGCCAGGTCGTACAGCGTCTCGCCCATGCCATGCAGGCACTGGAACTCGTAGTGCGCCACACCGGCGGCGCGGGCCATCTCGCGCACCATCGTCAGCGTCAGCGCATTGTGGGTCGCAAACTGCGGGTAGACCGCGTCGGCCGCGGCGAGCAGGCGCCGTGCGCAGGCGAGGTAGCAGAGGTCGCTGTGCGCCTTGCGGGTGAACACCGGGTAGCCGGCCTGTCCCTCGACCTGCGCCCGCTTGATCTCGCTGTCCCAGTAGGCGCCCTTGACCAGCCGCACGCTGATGCGTCTGCCGCTGCGGCGGGCCAGATCGATCACCCAGTCGACGACCCGCGGCGCGCGCTTCTGGTAGGCCTGCACGACGACGCCGAGGCCGTTCCACCCGGCCAGCGCCGGGTCGAGGGCAAGCCGCTCGGCGATGTCGAGCGACAGGTCGAGACGCTCGCTTTCCTCGGCATCGATGGCCAGGCCCATGTCCTGGCCGCGGGCCAGCAGGCACAGCTCGCGCAGCCTGGGCAGCAGCTCGGACAGCACCCGCGCGCGCTGCGCGCGGCAGTAGCGCGGGTGCAGGGCCGAGAGCTTGACCGAGATGCCGGGGCCGGACTCCGGCCCGAGGCCGCCGCCGGTGGCGCCGATGGCGGCGATCGCCTGCCGGTAGGCGGCAAAGTAGGCCTCCGCATCGGCGGCGGTCAGCGCCGCCTCGCCGAGCATGTCGAAGGTGTGGCGGTAGCCCTGGCGGCGCCTCTCGCGGCTGTTGGTCAGCGCCTCGTCGATCGTCTGCCCGGTGACGAACTGCTTGCCGAGCAGCCGCATGGCCAGGTCGACGCCCTTGCGGACCAGCGGCTCGCCGCCGCGCGCGATCAGCTGTGTCAGGCTCGCGCCCAGGCGCTCGTCGCTGTGGGTGGCCACGAGCTTGCCGGTGATCATCAGGCCCCAGGCGGCGGCGTTGACGAACAGCGACTGGCTGCGACCAAGATGCGCGCGCCAGTCGCCGCGGCTCACCTTGTCGCGGATCAGCGCGTCGGCGGTGGGCGCATCCGGGATGCGCAGCAGCGCCTCGGCCAGGCACATCAGCGCCACGCCCTCGCTACTGGAAAGCGAGAACTCGCGCATCAGCGCATCGACGCCGCTGGCGCGGCTGCGGCGCTGGCGCAACTGCTCGATCAGCTGGCGGGCCGTGGCCTGCGCCGAGTGCCGCTGCGGCTCGGGCAGGCGGCCCTCGTCGAGCAGCGACTTGACCGTGGCCGGCTCGTCGGCGCGCGCCGCGGCGGCGATGGCGCGGCGAAGGTCCTCATTGCCCATGGCCACCTCGCGAAGGTGAAGCAACACCGCCGCCGGACCGCGCGGCGAAAGCGCAAGGATTCTAGGCGCCGGCGCACAAGCGGCCGGGCGCGGGCAAAAGAAAACGGCACCCGAAGGTGCCGTTTCCGCAAGGGGATTTGGCGCTCAGCGTGAGGTGGAGATGTACTCCAGCTTGCCACCCTTGACGGTGAACATAGAAATCGCGCCATTCTTGATGTCGCCCTTTTCGTCGAAGACGATCTGGCCTGTTACGCCGGCATGGTTGGTCTTCGCAACTTCCTCGACGATCTTGGCCTTATCGGGACCGCCGGCGCGCTTGATCGCCTCCGCGATCACGTACACCGCGTCGTAGCTGTAGGGCGAGTAGATCTGTACGTCCTGGTTGAACTTGGCCTTGTACTTCGTCTTGAACTCTTCACCCTTGGCGAGCTTTTCGACTGCCTCGCCGGCCATCGAGCACACCAGGCCTTCGCCCGCATCGCCCGCCAGCTTGATGAACTCGGGCGAGCACACGCCGTCGCCGGCCAGGAAGGTCGACTTGATGCCAAGCTGGCGCATCTGCTTGGCCATCGGGCCCGCGGTGGCGTCCATGCCGCCGTACATCACCACGTCCGGCTTGGCGGCGCGGACCTTGGTCAGGATGGCGTTGAAGTCGGTGGCCTTGTCGGTGGTGAACTCGCGGGCGACGACCTTCAGGCCCTTTTCCTTGGCCACGCGCTCGACCACGTCGGCCAGGCCCTGGCCATAGGCGGTGCGGTCGTCGATGATGGCGATGGTCTTGGCCTTCAGCTCGCTGGCGGCGTAGTTGGCCAGCACCGCACCCTGCTGGTTGTCGTTGGCCACCACGCGGAAGGCGGTTTTGAAGCCCTGCTCGGTGTACTTGGGGTTGGTCGCCGACGGCGAGATTTGCACGATGCTCGCGTCCGAGTAGATCTTCGACGCCGGGATCGTCGTGCCCGAGTTCAGGTGCCCGACCACCGCCACCACGCCGGCATCGACCAGCTTTTGCGCGGCCAGCGTGCCCTCCTTCGGGTCGGCCTTGTCGTCCTCGGCCAACAGCTCGAAGACGTAGGTCTTGTCGCCGATCTTCAGGCCGCCGGCGGCGTTGATCTCGTCGACGGCGAGGCGGGCGCCGTTTTCATTGTCCTTGCCCAGATGGGCGATGCCGCCGGTCAGCGGCGCGACGTGGCCGATCTTGATGGTGATCGGCGCCGCCGGCGCGGGGGCGGGCGCAGCGGCAGGCTGCGCCTTGACGGGTTCTTCCTTCTTGCCGCAGGCGGCAAGGCCAACGACCGCGGCAATGGCCAGCGGCGCGAGTTTCCAACTGAAGTTCATGGGTCGATCTCCTGACGGGGGAACCAGTTCCGCGACGAGTCGGCGCCAGCATCTCGATGCGGCGACCAGCAGACCCGTTCCGGAAAGCGCGCGATTCTACCCTCGCGGCCGGGGCCAGCAAGGGCAGACTTACACCGTGTCTCGCGCCGGTAGGCGCCAGCACGACGCGGGATCGTGGCCGAAAACGCAGAACGGGACGCCGAGGCGTCCCGTTCTGCCCGAGCAGGCCGCCGAGCCCGGCGGCCTGCGGGGAATCCAACGCCGCCTACTTGATCGTCAGGACCCACTTGGCCAGCGTCAGCGCCTCGGCTTCGCTGACCTGCGGGTTGGCGGGCATGGGGACCTGGCCCCACGTGCCAACGCCACCCTCGCGGATCTTCTTCGCCAGCTTGGTTGCGGCATCCTTGTCGTTGGCGTATTTCGCAGCCACGTCCTTGTACGATGGGCCAACCATTTTCTTGTCATTGGCATGGCAGGCCATGCAGTTCTTGGCCTTGGCCAGTTCGGGGCTGGCCAACGCCGCGCCGCTGAGGACGGAAAGCGCTGCGAAAAGGCCGACGGCAACAGTCTTCATTGCGTGCTCCTTGTGCGTGTGTGTGGGGGTGGAGAAGGCCAGGGAAAATGAGGGGCGCAAGTGTAACGGGAAGGCGCCGTCGGCCGTTGACATGATTTGGGGCCGGGCGCAGCGGCTCTAAGATGTCCACCATACCCCGTCCATGCGAGCGACCCATGTGGCTGCTCTTCGTCGGCCTGATCCTGCTGGTGTCCAAGCTGCTCGACGTCGGGCCGCTCGCCGGCCTGTCGTGGTGGTGGGTGCTGCTGCCCTTCGTGCTCGCCGCGCTGTGGTGGGAACTCTTCGAGCGCCGGCTTGGCCTCGACAAGAAAAAGGCTTTTGACGAGCTGGAGCAGGCCAAGAAAGACCGCATCGCGCGCGCGCTCGAACGCGACAAGGCCAATCGTCTTCGCCGCTGAAGCGGCCGAGCGCCGTGGAATTGCGCGACGCGACTTGCCGATGCCGCGGCGGGCAAGGTCGCCGAGGCGGTGCGACCGGATCCGCTTTTCGACCTGCCAGCGGCCCTGGGCAACGTCCCGTCGCCACCGTAAGGGCGGTGAAGCAAGAATCGTCGCGAGCGGCCCGAAGTTGCGGCGACGGGCTGCCCCGCTTTTTGGAGCGGGCGGCGGGCAGCCGCCGCAGCTAGATCGGAACGCGCGGCGTATTCTTCCCGGGCCGCTCAGCCGGCGCCGAAAAGGTCCCCGTCGGTGATCGCGCCGCGGCTGGCCGTCGTGGCCAGCTTGGCGAACTTGGCCAGCACGCCGCGCGTGTAGCGGGGCGGCGGCTGCTTCCAGGCGGCGCGTCGGCGCGCCAGTTCGCCGTCATCGACGTTCAGCTGCAACAGCAGCTTGTGGGCGTCGATGGTGATCGAATCGCCTTCCTGCACCAACGCCAGGTTGCCGCCGACGTAAGCCTCCGGGGCCACGTGGCCGACCACCATGCCCCAGGTGCCGCCGGAAAACCGGCCGTCGGTGATCAGGCCCACGCTCTCGCCCAGGCCCTTGCCGATGATCGCCGAGGTGGGGCTGAGCATCTCGCGCATGCCGGGGCCGCCCTTCGGTCCCTCGTAGCGGATCACCACCACGTCGCCGGGCTTGATGCGGTCGGCGAGGATCGCCTCCATGGCGGCGTCCTCGGAATCGAAGACCCGCGCCGGCCCGGTCATCGCCGGGTTCTTCAGGCCGGTGATCTTGGCCACGCAGCCTTCCTGCGCCAGGTTGCCCTTCAGGATCGCCAGGTGGCCGTGCGGGTAAAGGGGCTTGCTGAACGGACGGATCACGTCCTGGTCGGGGCGCGGCTCGGCCGGCACGTCGGCCAGCATCTCCGCCATCGTCTTGCCGGTGATCGTCATGCAATCGCCATGCAGCAGCCCATTGACGAGCAGGATCTTCAGCACCTGCGGGATGCCGCCGGCCTTGTGCAGGTCCGTGGCGACGTACTTGCCCGACGGCTTTAGGTCGCACAGCACCGGTACCTTGCGGCGGATGCGCTCGAAGTCGTCGATCGTCCACTCGATCCCGGCCGAGTGCGCGATTGCCAGGTAGTGCAGCACCGCGTTGGTCGAGCCGCCCACGGCCATGATCAGGCTGACCGCGTTCTCGATCGACTTGCGGGTGATGATCTGCGACGGCCGCAGGTCCTTCTTCACCGCCTCGATCAATACCCGTGACGCCTCGGCGGTGGAGTCGACCTTCTCCTGGTCGGGGTTGGCCTGGGTGGAGGAGTACAGCAGGCTCATGCCGAGCGCCTCGAACGACGAGCTCATCGTGTTGGCGGTGTACATGCCGCCGCAGGAGCCGGAGCCGGGAATGCAGCGCCGCTCGATCTCCTTGAAGTCGGTCTCCGACATCTTGCCGGCGGTGAATTGGCCGACCGCCTCGAAGGCGGAGACGATGTTCAGGTCCTGCCCCTTGTAGTGGCCGGGCTTGACCGTGCCGCCGTAGACGAAGATCGACGGCACGTCGCAGCGGGCGATCGCCATCATCGCCCCCGGCATGTTCTTGTCGCAGCCGCCGATGGCGATCAGCCCGTCCATCCACTGCGCATTGACGCAGGTCTCGATGCCGTCGGCAATGACCTCGCGCGAAACCAGCGAATACTTCATGCCCTCGGTGCCCATGGCGATGCCGTCGGAGACGGTGGGCGAGCCGAAGACCTGCGAGTTGGCGCCGGCCTTGGCGATCTCGGCCACGGCGGCGTCGGCCAGCCGCTGCAGACCCGAGTTGCACGGCGTGATCGTCGAGTGGCTGTTGGCCACGCCGATCATCGGCTTGTCGAAGTCCTCGTCCTTGTAGCCCATCGCGTAATACATGGCGCGGTTGGCGGAGCGGGCGACGCCTTGCGTGACGTGGCGGGAGCGGCGGTTGTAGGGCATGGCGGGGTGGGGGTCGGGCGTGGAAGGATTTCAGCGCGGCGATCGGTGCGAGCCGGCGGAACTCGTTTACCTACAATGCGCCGCATTCTAGTCCCCGCCCCCGCCATGCTCGTCCATCCGCAGTTCGATCCGGTGGCCTTCTCGTTCGGGCCGGTGGCGGTGCGCTGGTACGGGCTGATGTATCTGGTCGGCTTCGTCCAGTTCTGGTGGCTCGGCCGCCTGCGCGCCCGTGAGGCCTGGCGCGGCATGAGCAGCCGCGACGTCGAGGACCTGCTCTTCTACGGCGTGCTCGGCGTGATCATCGGCGGCCGCCTCGGCTACGTGCTGTTCTACAAGCCCGGCTACTACCTCGCGCACCCGCTCGAGGTGTTCATGCTGTGGAAGGGCGGCATGGCCTCGCACGGCGGCATCATCGGCGTGATCGTGGTGATCTGGCTGTTCGCGCGCCGGCGCGGCAAGCCGTTCCTGCGCGTGGCCGACTTCGTCGTGCCGCTGATTCCGCTGGGGCTCGCCGCCGGCCGCATCGGCAACTTCATCAACGGCGAACTGTGGGGGCGGCCCGCCGACCCGGCGGTGTGGCCGTGGGCGATGGTCTTTCCGCAGGCCGGTGACGGCATCCCGCGCCACCCCTCGCAGCTTTACCAGTTCGCGCTCGAGGGGCTGCTGCTGTTCGCGCTGCTGTGGTGGTACTCGCGCAGGCCGCGGCCGGCCGGCTGCGTCGGCGCCGCGTTTCTGGCCGGCTACGGCCTGCTGCGATTCATCGCCGAATTCGCGCGTGAGCCCGACGACTTCCTCGGCCTGCTGGCGTTGCGGCTGTCGATGGGACAGTGGCTGTCGCTGCCGATGATCGTTGCCGGGGTGGCGCTGTTCGCCTACTTTCGCGTCCAGGCCGCGACGGGCGGGCCCGCCGTCGCGGCGGGGCGCGGGCGGCGCTGACGCGGGCGGCGAGCCGGCGCGGAGGACATCGAGCCATGGCAGGGACCATCCACTACGTTGCCGACGCCGGCGTGGCCACGGTCACGCTGGAGTCGGCGCACAAGCTGAACGCGGTCAGCGTCGCGATGTGGGACGAGTTGCGGCGGCTGTTCGAGTCGCTGCAGGCGGACGACGCGCTGCGCTGTGTGGTGATCCGCGGCGCTGGCGGGCACTTCGCCGCCGGCGCCGACCTCGACGAGTTCGGCGAGGTGCACCGCGACCGCGCCAGCGGCCGCCGCTTCCATCTCGAGACGGTGGTCCCCGCGCTGGCGGCGATCCGCGACGCGGCCATGCCGGTGGTGGCGGCGATCGAGGGCATCTGCGCCGGTGGTGGTCTGCAGATCGCGCTCGCCTGCGACGTGCGGCTGGCCGCCGACAACGCCCGCTTCGGCCTGCCGGTGGGCCGCCTCGGCCTGCCGGTCGTGCTGCCGGAGCTGCGCCTGCTGCTGGAGCGCCTGGGGCAGACCGTCACGGCCGAACTGCTGCTGACCGGCCGCCTGCTCGACGCGCACGAGGCGGCCACTCGGGGCGTGGTGTCGCGCACGGTGCCGGCCGCCGAGTT
>CALGWX010000174.1 GCA_937936215.1 uncultured Burkholderiaceae bacterium
CGAGCGCGCACGCGTGTTTGACCGCTTCTATCGCGTCCTCGGCACGGCAGGCGAAGGCAGCGGACTGGGGCTCGCCATCGTGCGCGAGATTGCCGAGCAGCACGAGGCGCAGGTCGCCATCGAGACGCCGCCGCAGCCGCAGGATCCCCGCTGGCCGGGCGTGCTCCTGCGCGTTCGCTTCACGCGCACGGCGCCGGACGACGGGGCGTCACCGGGGACCGGAACCGGCGGCCGGGCTGTTTGACCCCGCCCGCTCGAACCGAGATATCATTCGCGCCCTCCGCCCCTTTGGCGGAGGTGCTCGCAGGCGGATTAGCTCAGCTGGTTAGAGCAGAGGAATCATAATCCTTGTGTCCGGGGTTCGAGTCCCTGATCCGCCACCACTTTCCCGCGTCGCAACCCCGTCCTTGCGGCGCCAGACTCCGATGCACTTCCTGAGCCGTCTGGCCGTTGCGGCGGTGGCGTTGCTGCTCGCGGCGCCGGTCGCCGCTCAACTTGCGCCGCGCAAGATCCCGGCCAATGCGCTGCGCGGCACCTATGCGCCGGCGCCGTTTCCCGGCGCCTACATCAACGGCAAGCTGGTGACGATGGCCCCCGGCGTGCGCGTGGTGCTGCCCGACAACCGCTCGGTGCCGCCGGGGCACGTCGCCGCCAACACGCCGATTCGATACGAGCTCGACTCGCGCGGCCAGGTGCGGATGATCTGGGTGTTGACGGCCGAGGAAGCGCGCAAGCGGTAGGCGATGGCGAAGAAGCTCTACATCCGCACCTTCGGCTGCCAGATGAACGAGTACGACTCGGCCAAGATGGCCGACGTGCTGCGCCAGGCCGAGGGCCTGACGCTGACCGACGAGCTTGCCGAGGCCGACGTCGTGCTCTTCAACACCTGCTCGGTGCGCGAAAAGGCCCAGGAAAAGGTGTTCTCCGATCTCGGCCGCGCGCGGTTGCTGAAGCGCCGCAATCCGGAACTGGTGATCGGCGTCGGCGGCTGCGTGGCGAGCCAGGAGGGCGCGGCGATCGTCGAGCGCGCACCTTATGTGGACGTGGTCTTCGGGCCGCAGACCCTGCACCGGTTGCCGGCACTGATCGCGCGCCGCCGCGCCACCGGCAAGGCGCAGGTCGACGTGTCGTTCCCGGAAATCGAGAAGTTCGACGCCCTGCCGCCGCCGCGCGTGGAGGGACCGACCGCCTTCGTCTCGATCATGGAAGGCTGCAGCAAGTACTGCAGCTTCTGCGTCGTGCCCTACACGCGCGGCGAGGAAGTGTCGCGTCCATTCGACGACGTGCTGACCGAGATCGCCGACCTCGCCGACCAGGGCGTCCGCGAGGTGACGCTGCTGGGGCAGAACGTCAACGCCTACCGTGGGCCGATGGGCGACGGCGAAGTGGCCGACTTTGCGCTGCTGCTGGAGTACGTGCACGAGATCCCCGGCATCGAGCGCATCCGCTACACCACCTCGCACCCGAAGGAGTTCGGCCAGCGGCTGATCGACGCCTACGCGAAGCTGCCCAAGATCGTGAGCCATGTGCACCTGCCGGTGCAGTCCGGCTCCGACCGGGTGCTGGCGGCGATGAAGCGCGGCTACACGGCGCTGGAGTACAAGTCGATCATCCGCCGGCTGCGCGCGGTGCGGCCGGAGATCTCGATCTCGTCCGACTTCATCGTCGGCTTTCCCGGCGAGACCGACGAGGACTTCGAGCGTACGATGAAGCTCGCCGCCGATGTCGGCTTCGATGCCAGCTTTTCCTTCGTCTACAGCCGCCGCCCTGGCACGCCGGCGGCGGACCTGCCCGACGACACGCCGGCGGCAACCAAGCTCGCCCGCCTGCAACGGCTTCAGGCGGCGATCCACGCCAGCAGCGCGCGGATCAGCGAGGCCATGGTCGGCAGCACGCAGCGGGTGCTGGTCGAGGGGCCGTCGAAGAAGGACCCCGCCGAGCTGATGGGCCGCACCGAGAACAATCGCATCGTCAACTTCGCGGCGGCCGCGGACTGCATCGGCCGCATGATCGAAGTGCGCATCACCGAGGCGCTGCCGCATTCGCTGCGCGGCGAGGCGGTGCGCGCCGAGGCCCTGGCCTAGAAGCCGCGTGGCGCGACGCTCGCCCACCCGCCAGGTGCTGGCGTTTTCCGCCGACGCGGACAACAGCGAACTGGCCAACGTCACCGGCGCGCTCGACGCCAATCTGCGCCAGATCGAGACCGAACTCGAAGTGGCGATCAGCCGCCGCGGCCACCAGTTCCGCATCGAAGGGCCGCAGGCGCGCGCGCAGCAGGCCATCGACGTGCTGCAGCACTTCCTCGCCCGCGCGCAGCGGCCGGTGTCGGTGGACGACATCCAGCTGTACTTCGTCGAGCGCCGCGGCGGCGCGGCGCCAGCGGTCGAAGCCGAAAGCGAGGGCGCGCCGCACCTGCACACGCGGCGGCGGGACCTGCATGGCCGCACGCCACGGCAACGGGAGTACCTGGCGTCGATCCTCGAGCACGACATCAGCTTCGGCATCGGCCCGGCCGGCACTGGCAAGACCTACCTCGCGGTGGCCTGCGCCGTCGACGCGCTCGAGCGCGACGCGGTGGAGCGCATCGTGCTCACCCGGCCGGCGGTGGAGGCCGGCGAGCGGCTGGGCTTCCTGCCCGGCGACCTGGCGCAGAAGGTCGACCCGTACCTGCGGCCGCTTTACGACGCGCTGTTCGACCTGGCCGGCTTTGACAAGACGCAGCGGCTGCTGGAGCGGCAGACGATCGAGATCGCGCCGCTGGCCTACATGCGGGGCCGGACGCTGAACCAGGCGTTCGTGATCCTCGACGAAGCACAGAACACCACGCCCGAGCAGATGAAGATGTTCCTCACCCGCATCGGCTTCGGCAGCAAGGCGGTGATTACCGGCGACGTGACGCAGATCGACCTGCCGCGCGGCACGCCCAGCGGCCTCATCGAGGCGCAACACGTCCTGCGCGGCGTGCGCGGCCTGGGCTTCACCTACTTCACCGCCGCCGACGTGGTGCGGCATCCGCTGGTCGCCCGCATCGTCGAGGCGTATGAGGCCGCCGAAGCGGCCGAGCGGGTGGAAGGCGCGGCGCATCCTCGCCGCGGTGCGCGGCATCGCCTTCACCGAGTTCACCGCGGCGGACGTGGTGCGGCACCCGCTGGTGGCGCGCATCATCGATGCGTACGAGAAGCACGCGAACGAAGCGCCGCCGAAGTAGCGTCGCGGTGC
>CALGWX010000175.1 GCA_937936215.1 uncultured Burkholderiaceae bacterium
CGCGCTCGCGGTCCGCGCCGGCGAGGGTTTCCACGGGGCGAGGGGCCGGGCGCTGCGCGGCGGCCGTCGCGCGGGCGGCCGGTGTACATTCGCGCCCCATCATGCTCGCCTACGTCGTCCGCAGGATCTGGCAGATGGTGCCGACGCTGGCCGGCGTCATCCTGCTGATCTTCTTCCTGTTCAAGTTCTTCGGCGGCGACCCCGCCGAGATCCTCGCCGGCCAGGTGGCCACGCAGGAGCAGATCGAGTCGATCCGCCGCCAGCTCGGGCTCGACCAGCCGTGGTGGGTGCAGCTCTGGATCTTCGTCAAGCAGATCCTGACCTTCGACTTCGGCAAGAGCTGGATGACCAACGAGCAGGTCTCCAGCATCTTCGCCTCGCGGCTGCCGGCGTCGCTGACGGTGATGATCCCGATCCTGATCCTCGAGGTGAGCCTGGCCATCCCGCTGGCGATGGCGGTGGCGTACTTCCGCGGCACGCTGATCGACCGCACCATCGTGATCATCTGCGTGCTGGCGATGTCGATCTCCTTCCTCGTCTACATCATCGTCGGCCAGTACCTGTTCGCCTTCCGCCTCGGCTGGTTCCCGGTGCAGGGCTGGAGCGACAGCTTCTGGAAGAACCTGACCACCTACGCGCCGCTGCCGATCCTGCTGGCGACGATGGTGAGCCTGGCGCCGCAGACGCGCCTGTATCGCACCTTCTTCCTCGATGAGATCGGCCACGACTACGTGCGCACGGCGCGCGCCAAGGGGCTCGACGAGCGCCGCATCATGTTCACGCACGTGCTGCGCAACGCGATGATCCCGATCCTGACCAACGTCGCGCTGCTGCTGCCCGGCATCTTCACCGGCGCGTTCCTTATCGAGATCTTCTTCTCGATCCCGGGGCTGGGCCGCGAGATCTACCTGGCGGTGAACCGCAGCGACTACCCGGTGATCCAGGCGGTCACCGTGTACCTGGCGGTGCTGACGATGGTCATCAACCTGACCACCGACGTGCTCTATAAGTTCGTCGACCCGCGGGTGGTGCTGCGGTAGATGGCGGCGATCGCGGAGCCGGTGGCGATCGAGGAGGCGCCCCGTTCGCAGGGCGTCTGGGGCGCGGCCTGGACGCGGCTGAAGGGCGACCGCGTTGGCATGGTGAGCCTGGCCGTCGTGGTGGCGTTCCTGGTGCTGATCCTGCTGTCGGCGCTCGGCGTCGTGGCCGGCAACTGGCAGGCCGAGCGCGGCGTGCCGTACGCGCACCCGTCCTTCCTCGGCGAGCGCGACAACGTCGAGGCGCAGGCGATCGAGCTGGCCGGCCCCAAGGGCCCGCCGGTGGACATCAGCGACATCGACCCGCTGGCGCCGAAGTACGAGGAATGGAAGCGGCGCGCGCAGGAGATCCAGGTCACCTCGCCGCCGCGCGCCGAGACCCTGCCTTTCGGCGGCGACCGCTGGGGCCGCGACGTGCTCGCCAAGGCGGTCAAGGGGGCGCAGATGTCGATCTTCGTCGGCGTCTTCGCGGCGGTGGTGGCGACCTTCATCGGCACGCTGCTCGGCGCCATCGGTGGCTACGTGGCGGGGCGCGTCGGCGACTTCCTGGAGTGGCTGTACAACGTCTTCACCTCGGTGCCGGACATCCTGCTGATCTTCGCCTTCGCGGCGGTGTTCGGCCGCGGCATCTCCACCGTGGTGCTGATCCTCGGCCTGGTCGGCTGGACCGGGATGTACCGGCAGGTGCGCGCCGAGTACATCAAGCATTCGTCGCGCGAGTACGTGCGCGCGGCACAGGCCATCGGCGCCTCGCACCTGTCGCGGATGTTCGTGCACATCCTGCCCAACATCAGCCACGTGGTGCTGGTGCGGATGTCGCTGCTGGTGGTCGGCTTCATCAAGGCCGAGGTGATCCTGTCGTTCCTCGGCCTGGGCGTGCCGATCGAGCTGGTGAGCTGGGGTACGATGCTCGCCGAGGCGCAGACCGAGCTGGTGATCGGCAAGTGGTGGCAGCTGGCGGCGGCCACCCTGTTCATGGCCGTGTTCCTGACCGCCTTCTCGATGCTGACCGACGCGCTGCGCGACGCGCTCGACCCGAAGCTGCGCTGAAGCCATGACGAACCTGGTCTCGGTGCACGACCTGCGCGTGAGCTTTCGCCTCGGCAAGCGCCGCATCGTCGAGGCGGTGCGCGGCGTGAGCTTCGAGGTGCCGGAGAACGCCACCGTGGCGCTGGTGGGCGAGTCCGGCTCCGGCAAGAGCGTCTCGGCGATGTCGATCGTGCGGCTGCTGCCGGACAACGCCATCGTCGACGCCGCCAGCCGCATCGAGTTCGCGGGCAGCAACCTGCTGGCGGCGCCGATCGAAGCCCTGCGCCGCATCCGCGGCAAGGACATCACCGTCGTGTTCCAGGAGCCGATGAGCTCGCTGAACCCGGTGTTCACGGTCGGCTACCAGATCGCCGAGGTGCTGCGCCTGCACCTGAATCTCTCCCCCAGGCAGGCCGTCGACCGCGTGGTGGAGTTGCTGACCGAGGTCGGCATCCCGGAGCCGAAGGCGCGGGTGGACGCCTACCCGCACGAGCTGTCCGGCGGCCAGCAGCAGCGGGTGATGATCGCGATGGCGATCGCCTGCGAGCCGAAGCTGCTGATCGCCGACGAGCCGACCACCGCGCTCGATGTCACCGTGCAGCGGCAGATCCTGGAGCTGATTGCCCGCCTGCAGGACAAGCACCGGATGAGCGTGCTGTTCATCAGCCACGACCTTGGCGTGGTCGGCGAGATCGCCGACCAGGTGGTGGTGATGCGCGAAGGCATCGTGCGCGAGCAGGGGCCGGTGGAGCGCATCTTCACCGCGCCGCGCGACACCTACACCAAGGCGCTGCTCGCCTGCCGGCCGCGGCTCGACGCCAAGCCGAAGCGGCTGCCGGTGATCGACGACTTCATGGCCGGCGGCGGGCAGCCGATCGTCGTCAGCGACAACCGCGTCCCCCGCCCGCAGGAGCCGAAGCCGTTGATCGAGGCCCGCGGGCTGTCGAAGATCTACCGGCTGAAGACGGGGCTTTTCCAGCGCAAGTCGATCGCCGCCGTCAAGGAGGCGAGCTTCGCGCTGTGGCGCGGCCGCACCCTCGGCGTGGTGGGCGAGTCCGGCTCGGGCAAGACGACGATCGGCATGCTGCTGATGCGGCTGGTGGAGGCCACCAGCGGCGAGGTGAAATACGACGGCGCCGACCTGCTCAAGCTCACCGAGGCGCAGATGATGGCCTATCGGCGGCGGATTCAGATCATCTTCCAGAACCCCTACGCCAGCCTGAACCCGCGCTTCACCGTCGGCCAGATCCTCACCGAGCCGATGAAGATCCATCGCATCGGCGGCTCGGACGACGATCGCTTCGATCGCGCGGTGGGTCTGCTCAGGCGCGTGGGGCTGCCCGCCGACAGCATCCACAAGTACCCGCACGAGTTCTCCGGCGGCCAGCGGCAGCGCATCGCGATTGCCCGCTGCCTGTCGATGCAGCCGGAGGTGCTGATCTGCGACGAGTCGGTCTCCGCCCTCGACGTCTCGGTGCAGGCCACGGTGCTGAACCTGCTGCTCGACCTGCAGGACGAGTTCTCGATGAGCTATCTCTTCATCAGCCACGACCTGGCGGTGGTCAAGTACATGGCCGACGACATGCTGGTGATGCACGACGGCGAGATCGTCGAGCGCGGGCCGGCCGAGGCCATCTACGAGGCGCCGCAGCACGAGTACACCAAGAAGCTGCTGCGGGCGATCCCGACCGGCTACCGTCCGGCGGCCCGCTGATCCGGCCGCGGCGCGGCGATGTTCGGGGGAGGCACCGAAGGGCCCAAGAAACGGCTCGCCGCCGGCCTGGCCCGCGTGATCGAGCTGCGGCGGACGCTGCATGCCGACCCGGCGCTGAACGCGCGCTGGCTCGCCGTCAAGCAGTGGCAGGCGGGCCGGCTGGCGCGGACCTACCCCGACCTGCTGGCGAGCAGCCGCTACCGCCCGGCGTGCCAGTTCTTCCTCGATGAGCTCTACGGCGCCAAGGACTTCGAGGCCCGCGACAGCGAGGCGCTGCGCGTCGTGCCCAAGCTGGCGCGGATGCTGCCGGAGCGGGCGGTGGAGACGATGGCGCTGGCGGTCGAACTCGACGAGACCTCGGAGTCGCTCGACGCCCGCCTGGCGCGGGCCGTCGCGCTGCCGATCGACGCCGCCGGCTATGCCCGCGCCTACCGCGAGACCGGCACGCCCGCCGAACGGGCGCACCAGATCGACACCGTCGACCGCATCGGCCGCACGCTGGAGAAGCTGGCACGCATCCCGCTGCTGTCCGGCATGCTGCACATGATGCGGGCGCCGGCCGAGGCCGCCGGCTTTGGCCACCTGCACAACTTCCTGCAGAACGGCTTCGACGCCTTCGTCGCCATGGGCCGGGCCGGCGAGTTCCTCGACACGATCCGCCGCCGCGAGACGGCGCTGATGCAGGCGTTGTTCGCTGGCCGCACCGAGGAGCTGGAGCGGCCGGAGCTGCTCATTCGCGGATGACGCGCGAGCCCAGCAGGCGGTCGTGCAGCAGCTGGCCGTCGCGGTCGAAGCGGCCATAGGCGAGCATGGCGAACAGGCTGGCGACCAGCGCGGCCAGGTTGGCCCAGGCGCTGGCGCCGGCCAGTAGCACGAACGCCAGGCCGGGCGCGAACAGGCTCCACGCCAGCAGGTAGCGTAGCGCCGCGCGCGCCGGCGGCAGCGCCCCGCCGTCGCGATCGACGACGCGCACGCGCCAGGACTTCATCGCCAGGGTCTGGCCGCTGCGGCTCCAGCAATAGACGAAGTACGCGCCGATGGCGACGAACACCGCGGCCTGCAGCACCCACCGCCGCGCCGGCGGCAGCGGGTGGGTCCACCCGGTGGCGGCCAGCAGCGCGAGCCCGACCGCGAAGACCAGCCCGAACAGCAGCACTGCCTCGTAGGTCATCACCGCCAGGCGCAGCCACACCCCGGGTGGCCGTGGCCGGTCGGGGGCGGCGGGGGCGCGCAGCGAGGCAGGATTCAAGTGGCTGCCCGCAGAGGGTGGCGCCAGACTCCGGCCGATCGCCGTGGGCGAGCAAGAGCGCGCCGGCGGCGCGCGCGCGGGGGCAAATCGCCACGGCTCGCCGCGGCCGACGGATGCGGCGGCTGCCAAGGGCGCGGCAAGGGCTGCCTACGGCTGCGGCTCACCGCGGCGGTACCGACTTGGCCGCCTCGCGGCGCTGCCGCTCGGCGAGTTCCTTTTTCTTGTCGTCGGGAAGCGCCTGGAACTGCTGCACGGCTGATTCCCGGTTCTCGCGCGGCAGTGTGTAGGCGCGCTGGAAGTTCTCGCGCGCGGTGG
This sequence comes from uncultured Burkholderiaceae bacterium, assembly GCA_937936215.1. Taxonomy (GTDB): domain Bacteria; phylum Pseudomonadota; class Gammaproteobacteria; order Burkholderiales; family Burkholderiaceae_F; genus JADJWR01. The sequence goes on from CALGWX010000175.1 coordinate 5,345, forward strand.
CGCGCTGCTCGGGGGTCAGGCGGGCAAACTCCGCCATCCGCGCGTGCATGCGCGCCTTGCCCTCGGCCGACAGTTGCGGGTACTTCTCGGCGATCTCCAGCCACTTTCGCTTGCTGTCGGCCGGCAGCGTGGCCCACTGGCCTGCAAGCGGCGCCAACGCTTCGCGCTGCTGCGGCGTCAGCTGGGCCCACGCCGGCCCCGAGCCCTGCGCCTTCGCCGCGCTCCAAAACGGCAATGTCGCCGCGGCGGAGAGCAACGCGCGACGTCGGCGCGACTTCACCGGCCCGCGTGCGGCCGCCGGCTGCCTGGCGGGCCAGTCGGCTTGGATCGGCACGGCGCCTCGAGTGCCGGTGGCAAGCGCCTTGCTCGCACGCCCTCTCATTGCGCGTGCCGCTCGGCCTGCAGCAGGGCGCCGAAGCCGCGGTCGGCGTAGGCATCCAGTGGGCCCTCGTCGAGCAGCACCGCGAAGTCGAGCGCCGCCAGGCGGCGGATCTCCGCTTCCTTCTGCCACTGGCCGATGGCGACGAAGCCGATGGCCAGCAGCAATAGCGGCGCCACCCAGCCGAAGCCGCGCAGCCAGCGCGAGCCGCCGCCGCCGTCCTCGACCGGCGGGGTGCCGGCGCCGGCCAGTTGCAGGGCGGGCAGCCGCACCGTTGCCGGACTGGCGCGGCGCTTGCGGGCGAGCGCCGCCGCACGGGCCTGCTCGAGGCGCAGTACCGTTTTGTAGTCGAGCCGCTCGGCGCCCTCGTTCAGGGCCTGCCGAACCCGAAAGGCGAATTCGTCCTGGTTCATAGCGTGATGCCGCGCTCCTTCAGCGCCTTGGCCAGCGCGCTGGTGGCGCGCGAGCAGTGGGTCTTGACGCTTCCCTCGGAGCACCCCATGACCGCGGCCGTCTCGGCCGTGTCGAGGTCTTCCCAGTAACGGAGCAGGAACGCTTCCCGTTGACGGGCCGGAAGCCTGGCCACCTCTTCCTCGATGATCGCCACGATCTGCTCGCGCTCGTAACGGGTCTCGCTGCTCTCGGTGCGGCCGTCGCCGGTCGGCCCGAGGCTGTCGAGCGGGTCAGCGTCCGGCTCGTCCTCGGGGGTCAGCGCCGAAAACAGCGTCACCCAGGTGGAGCGTACCATGCTGCGGCGAAAGAAGTCGTGGATGACGTTTTGCAGGATGCGCGTGAACAGCAGCGGCAGCTCGGCCGCCGGCCGGTCGCCATAGTTCTCGGCGATCTTCATCATCGCGTCCTGGACGATGTCGAGCGCGTGCGATTCGTCGCGCACCGCGAACAGCGCCTGCTTGTAGGCTCGCCGCTCGACGCTGGCCAGGAA
>CALGWX010000176.1 GCA_937936215.1 uncultured Burkholderiaceae bacterium
CCTTCCAGCCGGAAGCCGCGTGCGGCGAAGGTGCCGGCGCCGCCGGCTGCGGCCTGAGCGCGACCGGCGAGCCGATCGACGCGCGCGTCAACTGGCCGCGCGGTCGCGGCTTCATTCGCCGCAAGGGGATCTGGCCGCCTCTCTCGCGAGGTGGGCGCATCGCGCGGTCCGGACCGGCGCCACGCCGGTTCAGCACTGCCGCAGCGCGTTCTCCAGGTCGGCGATCAGGTCCTCCTCGTGCTCCAGGCCGATCGACATTCGCACCAGCCCTTCGCTGACGCCCACCTGCGCCCGCACCTCAGCCGGCACGCCGGAGTGCGTGGTCGACGCCGGGTGGCAGATCAGTGACTCGGTGCCGCCGAGGCTCACCGCCGACTTGAACAGCGCCAGCCCGTTGATGAAGCGGAACGCCGTCTCGCGGCCGCCGTCGAGCACGATCGAAAAGGTCGAACCCGCCCCCGAGCACTGCCGCCGGTAGACCTCCTGGTAGTCGGGGTCGGTGATCAGCTGCGGGTGCAGCACGCGGACCTTGCGCACCGGGTTGTCCGCCAGCCAGTGCGCGACCCGGCTGGCGGTGGCCGCCGCGCGGCGCATGCGCAGGATCAGCGTCTCCATCGAGCGAGCGATCATCCACGACGAATGCGGGTCCAGTTGCGAGCCGAAGGCGCCGCGCATCAGCCGCAGCTTCTGGATCAGCGCGTTGCGGCCGGTCACGCCGCCAGCCACGAGGTCGCTGTGGCCGCCGACGTACTTGGTCAGCGAATAGATCGACAGATCGATGCCGTCGCGGATCGGGTGCTGGAACACCGGCCCGAGCATCGTGTTGTCGCAGGCGGAAATCGGCCGGTAGCCGTGGCGGCGCTCGAAGGCGTCGAGCGCCGCCCGCACGGCGGCGAGGTCGATCAGCGCGTTGGTCGGATTGGCGGGTGTCTCGACGTAGAACAGGCCCACCCGGCCGCGCGCGGCGGCCGCATTCAGCGCCGCATCCATCTGCTGCCGCGACAGGCCATCGGAGAACGGATGGCCGCCGATGCCCCACTCGGGAAGGATCTTGCGGATCAGCGTCTCGGTGCCGCCATAGAGCGGCGTGGAGTGCACGACCTGGTCTCCTGGCCGCAGGAAGGTGAGCAGCACGTTGCCGATTGCCGCCATGCCGCTGGAGGTGACGATCGCGCCTTCGGCGCCGTCGAGCAACGCCAGCCGGTCCTCGACGATCTCGAGGTTCGGATGGTTGAAGCGGCTGTAGACGAGGCCGGCGCCGGTGTCCTGGGGCGGCGGCTTGCGGCCGGCCACCACGTCGAAGAACGCCGCCCCGTCCTCCGCGGTGCGAAAGGCGAAGGTCGAGGTCAGGAACACCGGCGGCTTGACCGCCCCCTCGGAGAGGAAGGGGTCGTAGCCGTAGGACATCATCTGCGTCTCGGGATGCAGCTCGCGGTTGCGTATCGACTTCTTGTGGTAATCGGAGTAGGTCATCGCGGTCCCCTCGGTGCGGCGTGAAAGCGAGGCCATCGTCGGCCAATCGGCGGCCGCGTTCAAGTGGCGCTCCCACGCGAGTGTTGCGGCCGGCCGCTGCGATGTGCGGCTGGCGCGGCGAGGCGTCAGGCCCCGGCGGCAAGTCGGGCCTGCAGTCGCCTCAGTTCGACCGCGAACGGACCGGCGATCAGGCGAAACATCTCGGCAACCTGCTCGGGCAGGTAGTCAGGCAGGATCTTGTTGCGGATGGAACGCATCGTCATCCACAGTTCGGCGGAACTGACCCAGCCCAGCTTTTCCATCCGGTCGAGCATCTCCCGCGTCGAGGCGGAGGGGACGCCGAACTCGTGCAACTCGAGGCTTCGGAACAGCCGCAGCGCCGACTCGACGACGCGCATGAAGCGGTCGGCGAGCGCATCGTAGGGCTCCAGTTCCCTCGGCGAGAGCGTCTTCGTAGGGTCAAACGGGACGTACGCGTCCAGCGACGCCAGCACCAGGCGCAGCGCCGCCTGTGCCTAGCCGCGGTTGTCCTGCAGCAGCGCCCGCTGAGGCTCGCTCATAGCCTTTGACCACCGGCGCGGGCCATGCGGTGGATCGGCTGCTCGCGGCAGCCAGGGTAGGCCAGCAGCACATCGATGCGGCGCTCGCCGAGTTCGCGCATCAAATCGACCTCGAGACCCACCGCCTGCGCCAGCGGATCATCGATCGGGTGTGGCAACTCGACCAGCAGGTCGATGTCGCCGCCCCTGGGCGCGTCGTCAATGCGCGAGCCGAACAGCAGCACCTCTGCTTGCGGGCCGAAGCGGCGCGCGACGGCGGCGCAGACGACTGCCCGCTCGTGTTCAGACAATCTCATGACGGCCGATGTCCGATGTCTGAGCGCATTCCATGTTGCCGATTGGGGACGCGGGTCGAAGGCGACCTCGCAAGTCCTCGTTGCGCCGCCGATGGGCGCCTCGCCGCGGACAGCCCCGCGGTCTGGCGTGACGGCCAAGGGTCGGCTCACCGGCAGCGCAGCAGACGCGTGGCCCGATGGGCCAGCGAGCGGCCGACGATGGCGAGCGCGACGGTGCCGGGTCGATCTCGACCACGCGCGTGCGTGGGAACCGAAAAGATCAACCGCCTGCGGCGCGTCCCGACGGAGCACGCGGCGCGGCGATCGCGCCAGGGCGGCCCGCGGCACGCAAGGCTTCTTTGGCGGCGTCGCCTGGCGCGCCGGCGAACGTAGGGGCGGGTGGCCGCGCTCGACCGCGCGGCCTTCGAGCCGGGCCCCGGGGAGCGGCGGCTACTGCGACGCCGCCAGCGCCTGGTCGAGGTCCTCGCGCAGGTCGTCGACGTGCTCGATGCCGATCGACAGCCGCACCATGTCCTCGCTGACGCCGGCGCGGGCGAGTTCTTCCGGGGCGAGCTGCCGGTGCGTGGTCGAGGCGGGGTGGGTGGCGAGCGACTTCGCGTCACCGATGTTCACCAGCCGCACGAAGAGCTTCAGCGCGTCGAGGAAGCGCTCGCCCGCGGCGCGACCGCCGGCGATGCCGAACGACAGCACCCCCGAGGCGCGGCCGCCGACGTACTTCTTCGCCAGCGCGTGGTCGGGGTGTGACGGCAGCCCTGCGTAGCGCACCCAGCGCACGGCATGGTGGCCTTCGAGGTGGCGCGCGATGGCCAGCGCGTTGTCGTTGATGCGGTCCATGCGCAGCGCCAGCGTCTCGATGCCTTGCAGGACGAGGAAGGCATTGAACGGCGAGATCGCCGCGCCGGTGTTGCGCAGCGGCACCACGCGGGCGCGGCCGATGAAAGCGGCGGGGCCGAGCGCGTCGGTGTAGACGACGCCGTGGTACGAGGGATCGGGCTGCGTCAGCCGGCTGAAGCGCTTCGCGTGCTGCGCCCAGGGAAAGCGGCCGCTGTCGACGATGGCGCCGCCGATGCTGTTGCCGTGGCCGCCGAGATACTTGGTGAGCGAATGCACGACGATGTCGGCGCCGTGCTCGAACGGCCGCAGCAGGTACGGCGTCGGCACCGTGTTGTCGACGACGAGCGGCACGCCGGCGGCGTGCGCGGCGGCGGCAAGCTTCTCGAGGTCCGCCACCTGCCCGGACGGGTTGCCGATCGATTCGACGAACACCGCCTTGGTGCGCGCGTCGGCCAGCCGCTCAATGGCGCCGACGTCGTGCACGTCGAAGAAGCGCACCTCGATGCCCTGCTGCGGAAAGGTGTGCGCGAACAGGTTGTAGGTGCCGCCGTACAGCGCGCTGGCCGACAGGATGTTATCGCCGGCCTCGGCGATGGTCTGGATCGCGTAGGTGATCGCGGCCATGCCGCTGGCCACCGCGAGCGCACCGATGCCGCCTTCGAGCGCGGCGACGCGCTTTTCCAGCACGTCGTGGGTGGGGTTCATGATCCGCGTGTAGATGTTGCCGGCCACCTTGAGGTCGAACAGGTCGGCGCCGTGCTGGGCGCTGTCGAACGCGTAGCTGGTGGTCTGGTAGATCGGCACCGCCACCGCCTTGGTGGTCGGATCGGGGCTGTAGCCGCCGTGGACGGCGAGGGTTTCGAGGCGCATGGCGAGGCTCCTTGGGGTGGAAGGCAAACGGCTGGGGCGAGCATAGGCGGGCGTCGTCCGCCTGGCGGGCCCGCGGCGAAGTTGCTTATGACGGCCGGTGATGCCGCCGCCGGGCCGGCGCGGCTCGACGGCTTCCGGGCGCTGCCCTTACGCGACCGCGTCGAGCAGCCGTCGCTCGCCGGTGAGCTGCTGAATCGCGGTGACGTCCTGCACCGTCTCCAGCGTGCCGAGGTAGCGGCCGTCTTCGCCACGCACCGGCCAGTAACGGATGTGCACCTTGCGTGCGCCCATGTCGATCCAGAACTCGGCGACGTCGCGGCGGCCGGCCTTGAAGTCGGCGAGGATCTGGTTGACGAGGTGCAGGCTCTTCGGCGGGTGGCAGCTCTGCACCGCCATGCCGATCGCGCCACGGGTGCGGCCGAAGATCTTCTCGCCGTGCTCGTGGCTGAAATAGCGGACGCGGTCCTCGTGGTCGATGAACGATAGTTCCACCGGCAGCGAGTTCAGGATCGCGGCGAGCACGTCGCGTTCGAGCCCGAAGGACAGGTCTCGCAGCTCGCCCAGGGCGATGATCTGATCGGCCAGCGCGTAGTAACGGCGCCGCGTGTCGGCGCCGAGCAACGCTTCCAGCGCCTCGATGCCGCGCACGATCTGCGCGCCGTCGTCCTCGCTGAGGAAGCGCTGCGCCATCGGGTACAGGATGTCGCTTTCCTTCCAGAAGTGGTCCTTGCACAGCCCCGCGTACTCGGCGAACACCGCGCGCAGTTCGGGCAGCGCGCTGCGATCGCCGGCGGCGTAGGCCGAGCCGAGCGGGGCCAGCCGCGCCAGCAGGCTGCTGGCGCGCTCGTGTTCCTGCAGCATCACCGCCAGTGGCCCGCCGTGGCGCGGCATGCCCGCGGCCTGCAGCCGCGGGAACAGATGCAGCTCTTCCTTCTTGTTGTGGCAGGCCTCCACATAGCCTTGCAGGTAGCTCGTCAGTAGGCCGACCAGCTCGGGCGACGGCCCTTCGGCCGTCGCGAAGCGCGCCTCCATCGCGGCAAACACCCGCTCGGTGATCTCGTGGTCCCGCCGCAGCAGCTCGTCCCAGCGCGCGTTCATTCGCCGATCCCTCCTCGTCCCGACACCGCCCTTCGGGCAGCAGGGGGCAGTATCGGCGCGCACGCGGGTCGCACGCCTTGCCGCAGGTCAAGCGGGCGCCAGCCGCGCTCGTTCCGTCTCGCCCCGTCCACGCGGACGGGCGTCGTGACTGCAAAGACCGTTTCCGGGAATAGGGCGTTACGGCGCCAACGCAATGGGGCCGCGCCGCGGGGCTACATGTTGGTGTAGTTCGGCCCGCCGCCGCCCTCGGGCACCACCCAGACGATGTTCTGCGTCGGATCCTTGATGTCGCAGGTCTTGCAGTGCACGCAGTTCTGGAAGTTGATCTGCAGCCGGTCCTCGCCGTCCACCTTCACGAACTCGTAGACGCCGGCCGGGCAGTAGCGGCTCTCCGGCCCGGCGTAGCGGGCCAGGTTGGTGGCCACCGGCACGTTCGGATCCTTCAGCGTCAGGTGCGGCGGCTGGTTTTCCTCGTGGTTGGTGTTCGACAGGAACACCGACGAGAGCTTGTCGAAGGTGAGCTTGCCGTCCGGCTTGGGGTACTCGATCGGCGTGCACTCGGCCGCGGGCCTCAGCTTCTCGTGGTCGGCCAGCCGCCGGTGCAGCGTCCATGGCGCGCGCCCCCGGAAAACGATCTGGTCGATGCCGAACAGCAGCGCACCGGGGACGAGCCCCTTGTCCAGATACGGCTTGAAGTTGCGGGCGCGGTACAGCTCGTCGTACAGCCAGCTCTTCTCGAAGGCCGCGGGGTAGGCGGTGAGTTCGTCGCCGCGGCGGCCGGCGGTCACCGCCTCGAACACCGCCTCGGCGGCGAGCATGCCGCTCTTGATCGCCGCGTGCGAGCCCTTGATTCGCGGCGCGTTCAATAACCCGGCATCGCAGCCGATCAGCGCGCCGCCGGGGAACACCAGCTTCGGCAGGCTCTGCAGTCCGCTGGCGTTGATCGCCCGCGCGCCGTAGGCCACGCGTTTGCCGCCTTCGAGAAAGGCGCGGATCATCGGGTGCGTCTTGTAGCGCTGGAACTCCTGGAACGGCTCCAGGTACGGGTTGCTGTAGCCGAGCCCCACCACCAGCCCGATCGAGACCTGGTGGTTCTCGAAGTGGTACATGAAGCCGCCGCCGTAAGTGGCGTTGTCCAGCGGCCAGCCGGCGCTGTGCAGCACCAGGCCCGGCACGTGCTTGGCGGGATCGATCTCCCACACTTCCTTGATGCCGATGCCCCAGGTCTGCGGGTCGCGGCCGGCATCGAGCGCGAAGCGGGCGATCACCTGTTTGCCGAGGTGGCCGCGCGCGCCTTCCGCAAACAGCGTGTAGCGCCCATGCAGCTCGACGCCGGGCTGGAAGTTGGCGGTGGGCTGGCCGTCGCGGCCGATGCCCATGTTGCCGGTGGCCACGCCGCGCACCGCGCCGTTGTCGTCGTACAGCACCTCGGCGGCGGCAAAGCCAGGGAAGATCTCCACCCCCAGCGCCTCGGCCTGCTGGCCGAGCCAGCGCACCACGTTGGCGAGGCTGACGATGTAGTAGCCGTCGTTGACGAAGCACTTGGGCAGCAGCCAGTGCGGGTTGTACAGGGCGCCCTTCTCGGTGAGGATGTAGAAACGGTCCTCGGTCACCGGGGTGTTCAGCGGCGCGCCGCGCTCCTTCCAGTCCGGGAAGAGTTCGGTGAGCGCGATCGGGTCCATCACCGCGCCGGAAAGGATGTGGGCGCCGATCTCGGAGCCTTTTTCCAGCACGCAGACGCTGACCTCCGCCCCCTTTTCCGCCGCCAGTTGCTTGATGCGGATGGCCGCCGCCAGCCCCGCCGGCCCGCCGCCGACGATGACCACGTCGTATTCCATCGCTTCGCGTTCGATCTGCTGCATTGCCACTCCCAGCCACTGCCTGCACCGATTGTCCGGGCTTTCAGTCGAGGAAGGATTCTATTGAGCGGTGTGCGATCATCCCCGCGGCAGGAGAGGGAATCGCCATGCGCACCAACCTCAAGGAGAAAGTGGCCCTCGTCACCGGCGCCAGCAGCGGCCTGGGCGAGCGCTTCGCGCGCGTGCTGGCCGCCAACGGTGCGATGGTGGTGCTGGCGGCGCGGCGGCTGGAGCGGCTGAAGGAACTGCGGGCGCAGATCGAGTCCGCCGGCGGCGCCGCGCACGCAGTGGCGCTCGACGTCACCGACCAGGACGCCATCCGCGCCGCGATCGACGAGGTGGCGTCAAGCCTCGGCCCCATCGACATCCTGGTCAACAACTCCGGCGTCTCCACGCAGCAGCGGCTCACCGACGTGGCGCCGGCCGACTTCGACCACGTCTTCAACACCAACGTGCGTGGTGCGTTCTTCGTGGCGCAGGCGGTGGCGCGGCAGATGATCGCCCGCGCCAAGGAGACGCCGAACTTCCACGGCCGCATCGTGAACATCGCCTCGGTGGCCGGCCTGCGCGTGCTGCCGCAAATTGGCGTGTACTGCATGAGCAAGGCGGCGGTGATCCAGATGACCCGAGCCCAGGCGCTGGAGTGGGGGCGCTACGGCATCAACGTCAACGCCATCTGCCCCGGCTACATCCGCACCGAGATCAACGCCAGCCACTGGGACACCGAAGCCGGACGGAAGCTGATCGCCATGCTGCCGCGCCGGCGCGTGGGCGACGCCGCCGACCTCGACGGCACGCTGCTGCTGCTGGTGGCCGAGGAGTCGCAGTTCATCAACGGCGCCATCATCACGGTTGACGACGGGTTGAGCGTGACATGAAGACCTTCCGCATCGAAGTGCCGCTGCGCTGGGCCGACATGGACGCCATGGCGCACGTGAACAACGTCGCCTACTTCCGCCTGATGGAGCAGGCGCGGATCCAGTGGTTCGAGCAGTTCGGCTTCGCCACCTTGCCCAATGAGGGCGCGCCGATCCTCGCCCACTGCTCGTGCGACTTCGTCCGCGCGCTGAACTACCCCGGGGTGGCCGTCATCGAGCAGACCGTCACCCGCGTCGGTCGCACCAGCCTGGATCTCAACATCACCATCGGCCGCACCGACGAGCCTGGCGTCATCTACGCCACCGGACGCAGCGTGCTTGTCTGGTACGACTACCAGAACGGCAAGTCGATCCCGTGGCCGGAGAAGATCCGGGCGGCGGTCGAGTAGTCACGGGCCTGGCGCCAGCGGCGCCTTCCTTGCGCTGCGCTGGCTCCCGGAGGGACGACATCCATGCAGATCGACGGCGCCTGCCACTGCGGAGCGGTCTCGTTTACCGCCGAGATCGATCCGAGTCGCGTGATGGTTTGCCACTGCACCGATTGCCAGGTGCTCTCCGGGGCGCCGTTTCGCGCCGTGGTGGCGGCGCCGATCGAGACGCTCAACGTCACCGGGCCGACCAAGCGCTACATCAAGGTGGCGCAAAGCGGCAACCGCCGCGCGCAGGTGTTTTGCCCGGAGTGCGGCACGCCGCTGTGGGCCACCGCGCCGGAGAACCCGACGTCGGTGATCATCCGGCTCGGCTGCGTGCGGCAGCGGGCGGAGTTGAAGCCTGCGGTGCAGATCTGGCAGCACTCGGCGCTGCCGTGGGTGAACGACCTGGCGTCCGTGCCCGGCTCGCCGCAGCAGCAGGCATTCCTTCCGGCGGTGCTGCCCAGGGGCGGCTGAAGTCCACGATGGCGATCGCGCGCTGCGGCCGCTTCCGCCGCCGCCTCGCTGCACGCCGGCGGCAAGGCGGCGCGCGGGTGCTGCCTCGCTAGAATCCGCTGCTGCGGCGAGGCGCCGCGCGCTCCTGCTGAGGACTCCATGAACAAGATCTATCCGTCGGCCGCCGCGGCGCTGGCCGGCGTCGTCAAGGACGGCCAGACGATCGCCGTCGGCGGCTTCGGGCTGTGCGGCATCCCGGAGGCGCTGATCGCGGCGCTGCGCGACTCGGGGGTGAAGAACCTCACCTGCGTCAGCAACAACGCCGGGGTGGATGGCTTCGGCCTCGGCCTGCTGCTGGAGACGCGCCAGATCAAGAAGATGATTTCGTCGTACGTCGGCGAGAACAAGGAGTTCGAGCGCCAGTTCCTCGCCGGAGAGCTGGAACTGGAGTTCACGCCGCAGGGCACGCTGGCGGAGCGGATGCGCGCCGGCGGCGCGGGCATCCCGGCCTTCTTCACCGCCACCGGCTACGGCACCGTGATCGCGCAGGGCAAGGAGACGCGCGAGTTCGATGGCCCCTGGGCCGGCCGCCACTACGTGATGGAGCGCGGCATCCGCGCCGACGTATCGCTGGTCAAGGCGTGGAAGGCCGACAAGCAGGGCAATCTCGTCTACCGCAAGACGGCGCGCAACTTCAACCCGGTGGTGGCGATGTGCGGCAAGGTCACCATCGCCGAGGTGGAGCAGATCGTCGAGCTCGGCCAGATCGACCCCGACCACGTGCACACGCCCGGCATCTTTGTGCAGCGGATCGTGCTCAACCCGCACCCGGAAAAGCGCATCGAGCAGCGCACTGTGCGCGCCAAAGCCTGAGGAGAGCACCATGGCCTGGACTCGCGAAGAGATGGCCGCGCGCGCGGCGCAGGAGCTGCGCGACGGCTTCTATGTCAACCTCGGCATCGGGCTGCCCACGCTGGTGGCCAACTACATCCCGCCCGGCATGGATGTCATGCTGCAGTCGGAAAACGGCCTGCTCGGCATCGGGCCGTTCCCAACCGAGGACGAGATCGATCCCGACCTCATCAACGCCGGCAAGCAGCTCGTCACCGCGCTGCCGGGCTCCAGCTTCTTCTCCAGCGCGGACTCGTTCGCGATGATCCGCGGCGGCCACATCAACCTGGCCATCCTCGGCGCGATGCAGGTGAGCGAGAAGGGCGATCTGGCCAACTGGATGATCCCCGGCAAGCTCGTCAAGGGCATGGGCGGGGCGATGGACCTGGTGGCCGGTGTGGAGCGCGTGGTGGTGCTGATGGAGCACTGCGCCAAGAACGGCGAGCACAAGATCCTGCAGCAGTGCACGCTGCCGCTGACAGGTGTGGGCGTGGTCAATCGGCTGATCACGGACCTCGGCGTGTTCGACATCGGCGACGACGGCGTCATCGCCGTCGAGCTGGCGCCCGGCGTGAAGCCCGAGGAAGTGCGGCTGAAGACCGGCTGCCACGTGCATCTGTCGCACCTGGAGGCGAAGGCCTGAGACGCGGTGGCGAACGCGCCGCGCGTTGCGGGCTCGCGGCGGCGTGGCTGGTCGCCGCCTCGGGCCGCTGGCGACGACTTCGTCACCGCTCCTGAACGGCCCTCGCCCCTGACCGGCAGCGCCGCGCGCATGGCGCGCTTCGCCCTCTCCCGTAAGCGACGATGAGCAGCGCGCACCGTCACGCCGGCGACAACCACTTCGGCGGCCACGAGCACGGCGACAGCCGCTACACGCACCAGGCCCAGCCGCACGGGGCGCGGCCGCTGGCCGTCGCGGTGGCGCTCACCCTCGGCTATGCGTTCGTCGAGCTGATCGGCGGCCTGTGGTCCGGCTCGCTGGCGCTGCTGGCCGATGCTGGCCACATGGCTACCGACTCGGCGGCGCTGCTGTTCGCCCTTGCCGCCAACATCATCGCCCGCCGGCCGGTGTCGGACCGCTTTTCCTTCGGGCTGGCGCGGGTGGAGGTGATCGCCGCCTTCGTCAACGCGCTGGCGATGCTCGGCGTGGTGGCGTGGATCTTTTACGAGGCGATCGACCGCCTGAACCACCCGGTGCCGGTCAAGGGCCTGGGCGTGTTCGTGATCGCCGGCATCGGCCTGCTGATCAACGTGCTGGTAGCGTGGACGCTGTCGCGCGACCGCGAGAACGTCAACACCCGCGCCGCGCTGATCCACGTGCTCGGCGACCTGCTCGGCTCGGTGGCGGCAGTCTTCGCCGGCCTGGTGATCTACTTCGGCGGGCCGCTGGTGACCGACCCGCTGCTGTCGATGTTCGTGGCGGCGCTGATCCTGCGCTCCACGTTTGGCGTGCTGCGCGAGACCACACACGTGCTGCTCGACAGTGTGCCGGCGGGCGTGGACTACCAAAAGGTGGGCCTGTCGCTGGCCCAGGTGCCGGGCATCGTCTCGGTGCACGACCTGCACGTGTGGTCGATGGTGCCGGGCCGCGCCGCGCTATCGGCCCATGTGCTGGTTGACGACATCGAGCGCTGGCCGGTGATCCTGCACCAGGTGCGGCACCTGATGCGGCGCGACTTCGGCATCGACCACATCACGCTGCAGCCCGAGTGGCTGCGCCGCGAGGCGCCGGCGGCGAGCGTGCCGGTCAAGCGAGTTTCGTGACCACCCACAGCAGGCCGATCAGGATCGGCTGGTGGATCAGGTACACGGTCAGTGGCCAGCTGCCGAGCAGCACGAGCAGCCGCGGCGGCCTGGCGTTCAGCCGCTGCAGGCCAGGCGCCAGCGCGAAGCCGCGCCGCTGCCAGAGCGACCCCAGCGCCAGCCCCGCCAGCACGGCGGCGATCCACGGAAACAGCGGCACATAGTCTTCGGTGCGGGGCTTGACGGTGACGAAGCCGAGCAGGTGCGCCGGAAAAACGTTATAGGCCGGATCGCGCAGCAGCCACCAGGCCGCGAATGCCGCCGCGGCGAGCACAAAGTTGAACTCCCGCAACGGCGCCAGCCCGCGCGCTAGGATCAGTGCCACGGCGATGAAGTGCAGGATGCCCGCGTAGATGAAGCGCGGCCCGAACATCAGCCAGCTTCCCGCCGACACCAGCGCCGCGGCCGCCGCCACCTGCGCCCAGCGCCACCAGAAATCGCGCCAGCCCGGCTTGTGCGCCAGCCTCAACACCAGGCTCACGCCCACCAGCAGCAGGAACTGGGTCACGATTGCCGTGCGCCAGCCCACCCACGGCTGGTCGCGCGTCATCGCCAGCTTTACCCAGCCGAAATGATTCAGGTCGTAGATGAAGTGGTAGACGATCATCTGCGCCACAGCAAAGCCGCGCAGTGCGTCGATGATCGGCAGGCGGGGGGAGGGCGCGGTGGTCATCGCTCGGGCCTTCATGCTAACGGCGGCGTGCG
>CALGWX010000177.1 GCA_937936215.1 uncultured Burkholderiaceae bacterium
CCGCCGATCAGCATCACCAGCGCCAGCACGATCGCGAAGACCGGCCGGTCGATGAAAAACTTGGCCATGGCCTTCGCAACCTTACTTCGCGGCAGCGCCGGTGGATGGCGCGGCGCCCGCCGGCGCCGTGCCGAGCGGCACTGCCCTGACCACGCTGCCGGGGCGCGCCTTCTGCACGCCCTCGACGACGATGGTGTCGCCGGCCTTCAGGCCCTCCTCGATCAGCCAGCGGTCGCCGATGCGCTCACCGGTCTTCACGGCGCGCTGCTCGACCTTGCCGTCGGCGCCGACCACGCTGACGAACGGGCGGCCGAGCATCTCGGTCACCGCCTTCTGCGGGATGACGATCGCGTCCTTGGCGACCTCGTAGACGACGCGTACGCGCCCGGTCATCCCCGGCCGCAGCAGGTCCTGCGGGTTGGGGAAGACGGCGCGCAGCGTCAGGGTGCCCGTTTGCGGGTTGACCGCGCGGTCGGCGAAGTCGAAACGGCCCTTGTGTTCGTACACGCTGCCGTCGGACAGAATCAGTTGCAGCGGTACATCGGGCGCCTTCACCTTCTGGTCCCTTAGGGCCTGGAACTTGCGGGCGAAGCTCAGGAACTCCGCCTCCGACAGGCTGAAATAGACGACCACGGGGTCGAGCGTCGAGACGGTGGCCAGCACGGTCTGGTTGGCGGTGGCCAGCCCGCCGACCTCGACCTGCTGCAGACCGATCTGGCCAGTGACCGGCGCGCGCACCTCGGCGAAGGAGCGGTCGATGCGCGCCCGGTTCACCGCTTCCTTGCGCGACTCGACCAGCGCTGCGGCCTGCCGTTCGGCCGCCGCCGCCTGCTCGTAGGTCTGGCGCGGAATGGCGTCGTCCACCAGCAGCGGCTTGTAGCGCTCGACGTCCTGGCGCGCGCGGGTCAGTTGGGCCTCGGCCTCGATCAGGCGCGCCTGCGCGTCGGCGACGGCGGAGTCCAGCGCCCGGGTGTCGATCAGAAACAGCAGATCGCCTTCGCGCACCATCTGGCCCGGGCGGAACATCTGCTTCTCGACGATGCCCGACACGCGCGGCCGCAGTTCGACCTCGCGAAAGGCGCGGATGTCGCCGACGATGTCGATCGACAACGGCGTGGTCTTGGCCTCGACGCGCAGCACGCCGACTTCGGGCGGGGGCGGGGCCGGCGGGGCGCCCTTGTCCTGACAGGCCGCCAGGACGATGGCGACCATCAGGGTACTGATCGCATGCGCCACCGCCGTGCGGCCGCGTCGATCCGCCGCGACGAAAAGCTCCCCCTCGTCCCGTCCCTGGGTTGACGGCATGACCACCTCTGAGTCCACGAGCGCCTGGACAACAACGCGGGATCGCGTTTTACCACGGGCACCGACTGCGGACGGGCATCGAGAATCCATTGAGCGAAAGTGCCGCACGGCCCGCTGTGGTTGGCGCGCCGCTCCAAACAGGCCGGGCGGGTCGGCCCTCGCCAAGCGGCCATCGTGCCGTCCGCGTCGGCTGCTGGGGCGCCCGCCGCCGACAGGCGGTCGGCGCCGCGCTCATCGCGATCGCCCAACGCGGGCAAGCGCTGCGCCTACGCGCGCGCCCTCGAGCCTAGACGTCGGCAAGCGGCGCGAAGCCTTCGCCGATGAGCGCAATCTCGCCCGCGGTGGCTGGCCGCGACTCGACCTGATCGACCCGCGCCGCGCGCGGGCCGCGCCTGGCCCAGGCGAGCATGGCCGCCACCGCGGCGGCGTCGCCATCGACCACGGCCTCGACCCGGCCGTCGCGTCGATTGCGCACCCAGCCGCAGGCGCCGTGTTCGCGTGCGGCCGCGCACATCGACCAGCGGAACCCCACGCCCTGCACGCGGCCGGAGATCAACAGGTGCAGCGCCGCCATGACTAGACGACCTGCTGCTCGCGCAGGGCGGCGATGGCCGATGCGTCCAGGCCCAACAGTTCGCGCAGCACCTCCTCGGTGTGCTCGCCCAGCAGCGGCGGGGCGCGGCGGTAGTCGGGCGGCGAGTCGCTCATCCGCACCGGCGTGGCCACCAGCGGCACCGTGCCGGCGCGCGGGTGCGGCAGCTCGATGCGCAGGCCGCGCGCCACCGCCTGCGGGTCGGCAAAGGCCTGCGCAATCGAGTTGATCGGGCCGCAGGGCACGCCGGCCGCTTCGAGCCGATCGGTCCAGAAGGCGACCGGCTTGCCGCGAACGATCGGCTCCAGCAGCGGCACCAGCACGTCGCGGTGGCGCACGCGGTCGGCGTTCCTCGCAAAGCGCGGGTCGGCGGCGAGTTCGGCGCAGCCGGCGATCTCGCAGAAGCGGCCGAACTGGCTGTCGTTGCAGACTGCGACCACCACGTGGCCATCCGCGGCGGCGAAAACCTGGTAGGGCACGATGTTCGCGTGTGCGTTGCCGACCCGCCCCGGCGGCACGCCAGTGACCAGGTAGTTCATGTTCATGTTGGCCAGCATCGCGACCGCCGAGTCGAACAGCGCCAGGTCGATATACTGGCCGCGGCCGCTGCGTTCGCGCTGCGCCACCGCGGCGAGGATCGCCACCGCCGCGTACATGCCGGTCATCAGGTCGGTGATCGCCACGCCCGCCTTCTGCGGCCCGCCACCGGGGCGGTCGTCGCGCTCACCGGTGATCGACATGAACCCGCTCATCGCCTGGATGATGAAGTCGTAGCCGGCGCGGTCGCGATACGGGCCATCCTGGCCGAAGCCGGTGATCGAGCAGTACACCAGGCGCGGGTTCAGCGCCGCCAGCGAGGGGTAATCGAGGCCGTACTTCGCCAGTTGGCCGACCTTGTAGTTCTCGATCACGATGTCGCTGCGCTCGGCGAGCTGCCGCAGCAGCCGCTGGCCGGCCGGCTTGCTGATGTCCACCGTCACCGAGCGCTTGCCGCGGTTGGCGGCGAGGTAGTAGGCGGCCTCGCTGGTGTCGCGGCCTTCGGCGTCCTTCAGGTACGGCGGGCCCCAGGCGCGGGTGTCGTCGCCGCTGCCCGGCCGCTCGATCTTGATCACGTCGGCACCGAGGTCGGCGAGCAGTTGCGTGCACCACGGCCCGGCCAGCACGCGGGTGAGGTCGAGCACGCGCAGGTGGCCGAGGGCGCGGTCGGCAGTCATGGGGCGGGTCGGCAGGCGGCGCAGGGGCGCCAAGCTTAATCGCGGCCCTGCGCTAATGTTCGGGCGCGGATCGTGTTTCGCGGCGTGCCGCCCGTGCCGTGCCGGGGCAAAGCCGCCGCGCCCGCCGCTGCCTTCATCCCGCTGCTCGCCGCACCGCGCCGCCACCCGACTTCCTTGCTTCGGCTCCGCCGCGCCATGGCGCTCGATTACCCGCCCGCGCTCTTTCGCCTGCGGTTGAACCTCTGGCCGCCGTTCCTCGGCGCCGGCATCCGCGTGCGCCGCATCGCTGCCGATTTCCGCGAGATCGTGGTCGAGATGCCGCTGCGCTTCTACAACCGCGGCTATCACGGCACCCATTTCGGCGGGTCGCTGTACGCGATGACCGACCCGTTCTTCGCGCTGATGGTGATCCGCAATCTGCCGGACGACTACATGGTGTGGGACAAGGCGGCCTCGATCGACTTCATCGCCCCGGGCCGAACGCGGCTGCGGGCGACCTTCCGCCTGGAGCAGGACGACCTCGACCGCATCGTGCGCATGACGGCCGGCGGCGACAAGCACCTGCACCTTTTTCATGCCGATGTGGTCGACGACGAGGGGCTTGTGGTCGCCAAGGTGGAGAAGATCGTCTACGTCCGAAAGAAGAGGCGCAAATGAGCCACTTCCGGCCCTGGCCATGGCCGCGCGTGCTGGCGCACCGCGGCGCCGGCAAGCTGGCCCCCGAGAACACCCTGGCCGCGATCCGTCGTAGCCAGGCGCTCGGCTTTCGCGGCATCGAGATCGACGCGCGCCTGAGTCGCGACGAGGTGCCGGTGGTGATCCACGACCGCACGCTCGAGCGCACGACCGACGGCCACGGCGCGGTGGCCGATGCCAGCGCCGAGGAAATCGCCAGCCTCGATGCCGGCAGCTGGTTCGGGCCGGAATACCGTGGCGAGCCGGTGCCTACCCTTGCGGCCGTCGTCGCGCACTGCCGCGCCCACGGCATCTGGATCAACCTCGAGATCAAGCGCGCGCCGGGCAACGTGGCGCGCGTCGGCGAGGTGGTGGCGCGGACGGCGGCGCAGCTCTATGCGGACGCATTGCGCCCGGGCGGCGACCGCGGCGAGTGCGTGTCGACGGCGGCGCCGCTGCTGTCGTCCTTCGGCGCCGAGGCGCTGCAGGCCGCGCGCGCGGCGGCGCCCGATCTCCCCCGCGGCTGGCTGGTGACCGAGGTTCCCGGCGACTGGCGCGAGCGACTCGAGCGGCTCGGCTGCGCCAGCCTGCACGTGGATCACGAGGCGCTGACGCCGGCGCAGGCCGCCGCGGTGAAGGCGGCGGGCTACTGGCTGTTCTGTTACACGGTCGACGACCCCGGCCGTGCGCGCGAGCTGTTTGCCTGGGGTGTGGACGCCCTGTGCACCGACCGGATCGACCTGATCGGCCCCGACTTCGCGTGAATCCGTACATGCCGAGCCCTTGACGGAATCGAGGGGTAAGTCAGCGCCCGCGACTCACCGCCCCCGCGGCGGTTGTGTACGCTAGGCGCTCATCGACGCCGCGCAGATCGATGTCCGCCTCCCCCGTCATCCGCAAGTCCAAGCAGCCGGGCGATTCGCCCGCCAGCGGCGAAGCGGCTTGCGCGCACTGCGGCGACTCGCTGGCCGGCCTGAAGATCGTCAGCCGCACCATCGGCGGCCGCAAGCGCGACTACTGCTGCCTCGGCTGCGCCTTCATCGCCGAGCAGCTGCACCTGGCGAAGGCGAGCGACGCCGACCGCGTCGCGCTGGAGGCATCGCTGGCGCAGGGGCCGCTGCGGCCGGAGCCGCCGGCAGGCGCCCGGGCGCAAATCGAGGTCGGCGGCATGGTCTGCGCCGCCTGCGCGCTGCTGATCGAGCATCGGCTGCGGCGCACGCCCGGCGTGGCGAGCGCGCACGTGGACTTCACCGCGCAGCGCGCCTACGTCGGCTTCGATCCGAAGCGCACCGACGTGGCGCAGATCCGCCGCGTGATCGAGCGCGCCGGCTATCGCACCGACACGGGCGGCAGGCGCGAGGCGCGGGCGCAGCGCATCGAGCTACTGCGCGTGCTGATCGCCTGGCTGATGATGATGCAGGTCATGATGCTGGCGGTGCCGGCCTACGTGGCCAAGCCGGGCGACATCCCGGCCGACATCGAGCAGTTGCTGCGGCTGGCCCAGCTGGTGCTGACGGCGCCGGTGATGTTCTTCTCGGCGGTGCCGATCATGCGCGGCGCCTGGAGCCAACTGCGCGCCGGCCCGATCGGTATGGACCTGCCGATCCTGCTGGGCCTGGCCGCCGCCTTTGCCGCCAGCGCCTGGGCGACCATCACCGCGCATGGGCCGGTGTACTTCGATTCGATCACCATGTTCGTGGCGCTGGTGCTCGGCGTGCGCTGGCTGCAGGGGCGGGCGCTGCGCACGGCGCGCGGCCACCTGGACGACGCGCAGCGGCGGGCGCGACTCACGGCGCGGCGGCTGCGCGGCTACCCGGCCTCGCTGGCCACGGAGTCCGTCGCCGCCGAGCAGCTGGTCGTCGACGACCACGTGCTGGTGCCGGTGGGCGAGACGGTGCCGGCCGACGGCGTGATCGTGCAGGGCACCTCGTCGGTGTCGCAGGCGTGGCTGACCGGCGAGGCGACCCCGATTGAGAAGCACGACGGCGCCCCGGTGCTGGCCGGCAGCGTCAACCTGGAGCAGCCGCTGGTGGTGCGCGTTACGCGCGCCGGCGAGGCAACCTCGCTGGCGGCGCTGCGGCGTCTAGTCGACGACGCCGGCCGCGAGCGGCCGCGGATCGTCGAGCTGGCCAACCGCATCGCGGTTGCCTTCCTGTGGGTGGTGCTGGCCGTCACCGCCGCCACGGTGGTGGGCTGGTGGGTGGTCGATCCGTCGCAGGCGCTGCCGTCGGCGGTGGCGGTGCTGGTGGCCACCTGCCCCTGCGCGCTGTCGCTGGCGGCGCCCGCGGCGCTGGCGGCCACGCAGTCCCGCCTCGCCGAGCGCGGCGTGCTGACCGCCCGCAGCGCGGCGCTGGAGGCGCTGGCGCGCGTCGACATCCTGGCCTGCGACAAGACCGGCACGCTGACCACCGCCGAGCCGGCGCTCACGCGCGTGATCCCGCTGCGCGGCCTGCGCAGCGCCGAGGTGCTGGCGATGGCGGCGGCGCTGGAGGCGGTGGCGGCGCATCCGTTCGCGCGCGCGCTCGCCCAGGCGGCGGCGCAGGTCAAGGTGCCGGTGGCGCAGGACGTGGTGATCGCGCCTTCGGCGGGCATCGAGGGGACGGTGGGCGGCCGGCGGCTGCGCATCGGCAAGGTCGAGTACGCGCTGGCGCTCGCCGGCGAGGGGGCGCGGGCCGCCTGGGCGCGGCGCTGGCCGGCGCTGGCGGCACAGCTGCCGCGCGACGACAGCGTGGTGCTGCTCGCCGACGAGCAGGGCGTGCTGGCGGTGTTCGCCTTCGGCGAGATGCTGCGGCCCGACGCAGCGGCGCTCGCCGAAGCCTGCCGGGCGATCGGCGCCGAGATGATCCTGGTCTCCGGCGACCGCGCCGGGGCGGTGGAACGGGTGGCGCGCGCGCTCGGCATCGAGCGCGCCTTCGCGCAGCAGACGCCGGCCAGCAAGCGCGAGCTGGTGGCGCAGCTGCAGGGCACCGGCCGCCGGGTGGCGATGCTCGGCGACGGCTTCAACGACGCGCCGGTGCTGGCGCAGGCCGACGTCTCGATCGCGCTTGCCGAGGGCGCGGCGCTGGCGCAGGCGCGCGCCGACTTCATCGTCCTCGGCTCGCGGGTGGCCGACGTGGCGGCGCTGCTGCACGCGGCGCGCCGTGGCATGCGCATCGTGCGCGAGAACTTCGCCTGGGCCCTTTTCTACAACATCGGCGCCATACCCCTGGCGGCATTCGGCTACCTGTCGCCGGCCCTGGCCGCGGTCGGGATGGCCGCCAGTTCGGCGCTGGTGGTGGCCAACGCGCTGCGGGCGCGGCGCTGATGGAGTCGCTGTACCTGCTGATCCCGCTGTCGGTGGTGCTGATCCTGGCCATCGGCGGCCTGCTGGTGTGGGCGGCGATGAGCGGGCAGTTCGAGGGCCTGGACCGCGAAGGCCGCCGCATTCTCGAGGACGACCAGGCGCCGGAAGACGGTGGCGGCGACGGCACGCCGCCGCGCGCAAGCTGACGCCAGCCTTACAGCCCTGCCGCGGCCGCGGTCGTGGGCTTGCCCGAATTGACATGCGTCAAGCGTTGATCGGTACCCATGCGTACGATCCGCCCGACTGTTGCCCCCGTCCGACGGCATGCTGCGCCCGCGACAGACAGCGCGGGCGGGGCCCGCTAGCATATACGGGCAGGGGTATCAAGCGATCGCCGTTCTGCGCAGCCGGGAGGAAGACGACACCATGAGCACAGCCACCGCAACGACCTACGACTACGGCGTGGTCCGCGCCTTCTCGATCATGACCGTCGTCTGGGGCATCGTCGGGATGCTGGTCGGGGTCATCATCGCCGCGCAGATGGCCTGGCCGGCGCTGAACTTCGACGTGCCGTGGCTCAGTTTTGGCCGCCTGCGGCCGCTGCACACCAACGCGGTGATTTTCGCCTTTGGCGGCTGCGCCCTGTTCGCCACCAGTTACTACGTCGTGCAGCGGACCTCGCAGGTGCCGCTGTTCTCCAACGGCCTGGCCTGGTTCACCTTCTGGGGCTGGCAGCTCATCATCGTGCTGGCGGCCATCACCCTGCCGCTCGGCATCACCAGCGGCAAGGAATACGCCGAGCTCGAGTGGCCGATCGACATCCTGATCGCGGTGGTGTGGGTGGCCTACGCGGTGGTCTTCTTCGGCACCATCGCCAAGCGCAAGGTGGCGCACATTTACGTGGCGAACTGGTTCTTCGGCGCTTTTATCATCACGGTGGCGTTGCTGCATATCGTCAACAGCATGGCGATGCCGGTGAGCCTGACCAGGAGCTACTCGGCCTATCCCGGCGCCATCGACGCCATGGTGCAGTGGTGGTACGGCCACAACGCGGTCGGCTTCTTCCTGACCGCGGGCTTCCTCGGGATCATGTACTACTTCATCCCCAAGGCGGCCGGCCGCCCGGTGTACTCGTACCGGCTCTCGGTGGTGCACTTTTGGGCCCTGATCTTCACCTACATGTGGGCCGGCCCGCACCACCTGCACTACACGGCGCTGCCGGACTGGGCGCAATCGCTCGGCATGCTGTTCTCGCTGATCCTGCTGGCGCCGTCGTGGGGCGGCATGATCAACGGCATCATGACCCTGAGCGGGGCCTGGCACAAGCTGCGCGACGACCCGATCCTGAAGTTCCTGATCGTGTCGCTGTCGTTCTACGGCATGTCGACCTTCGAGGGGCCGATGATGTCGATCAAGACCGTCAACGCGCTGTCGCACTACACGGACTGGACCATCGGCCACGTGCACTCCGGCGCGCTCGGCTGGGTCGGCCTGATCTCGATGGGCTCGATCTACTACCTGCTGCCGCGCCTGTACGGCCGCACCGAGATGTACTCGATGAAGGCCGTCACGCTGCACTTCTGGATCGCCACCATCGGCATCGTGCTGTACATCGCCGCGATGTGGATCGCCGGCGTCATGCAGGGCCTGATGTGGCGCGCGGTGAACGAGGACGGCACGCTGACCTACACGTTCATCGAGAGCATCAAGGCGACCTATCCCTTCTACACCATCCGCCTGGTCGGCGGCCTGCTGTACCTGGTGGGCATCTGCCTGATGGGCTGGAACGTCTACAAGACGGTGCGCGCGGGCAAGCCGGTCGACGATCCGGTGCCGGCGGCGCTGGCGCACGCCTGATCACCGAGAGCGAGGGCACCCATCATGAAGCTCACCCACGACTTCATCGAGCGCAACTCCTGGCTGATGATCGTCCTGATCGTGCTGGTGGTGTCGGTCGGCGGCCTGGTCGAGATCGTGCCGCTGTACTTCCAGCGCCAGACCACGCAGCCGGTGGCGGGCATCAAGCCGTACGAGCCCCTGCGGCTGGTCGGCCGCGATATCTACATCCGCGAGGGCTGCTACAACTGCCACTCGCAGATGGTGCGGCCGTTCCGCGCCGAGACGCTGCGCTATCAGGGCCATTATTCGGTGGCCGGCGAGTTCGTCTACGACCACCCGTTCCAGTGGGGCAGCAAGCGCACCGGCCCCGATCTCGCCCGCGTCGGCCAGCGCTACTCCGACGAGTGGCACCGGGTGCACTTCAACAACCCGCGCGATGTGGTGCCGGAGTCGAACATGCCGGCGTACCCGTGGCTCGCCAACGCCAGCGTCGAGAAGGCCGACGTGCAAGCGCGCATGCGGGCGCTGATGCGCCTGGGCGTGCCTTACACCGAGGAGCAGGTCGCCAAGGCGCCCGAGCAGCTGAAGGGCAAGACCGAGCTCGACGCACTGATCGCGTATCTGCAGGGGCTCGGCGTCGAGATGCGCAGCGTGCGCACCGGGGGCTGACCGTGGACGTCAACGACCTGCGCGCCGTCGTCACGGTGCTGGCCTTCGTGGCCTTCCTCGGCATCGTGTGGTGGGCCTGGCATCGCAACAGCCAGAAGCGTTTCGACGAGGCGGCGCGGCTGCCGTTCGCCGACGAGGAAGAACACGACCGTACTGTGAGGGGCCGCTAATGAGCGACTTTACGAGTCCACTGTGGGATTACTTCATCGCCCTGACCACGATCGTGTCGGTGGTCGGCTGCGGCGTGTTCCTGTGGTCGCAGAGCAAGCGGCGCGTGAAGGTCGGCACCGGCCCCGAGCCGGACACCACCGGCCATGTCTGGGACGGCGACCTGCAGGAGTTCCACAACCCGCTGCCGCGGTGGTGGATGTGGCTGTTCTACATCACCGTTGTGTTCTCGATCATCTACCTGATCCTGTACCCCGGCCTCGGCACCAAGTTCGCGGGCGTGCTGAATTGGACCTCCAGCGGCCAGTACCAGGCCGAGCGCAAGGCCGCCGACGAGCGCTGGGGGCCGCTCTTCGCCTCTTACCTGAAAATGGACCTGGCGGCGGTGGCGGCCGACGAGCGCGGCCGGCAGATGGGCGCGCGCATCTTCCTGAACAACTGTGCCCAGTGCCATGGCTCGGACGGGCGCGGATCGCGCGGCTTTCCGAACCTGACCGACGGTGAGTGGCAGTGGGGCGGCGATCCCGAGGCCATCAAGACGTCGATCGTCGAGGGCCGCCGCGCGGCGATGCCGCCGATGGGCGACGCCGTCGG
Source organism: uncultured Burkholderiaceae bacterium (assembly GCA_937936215.1). Taxonomy (GTDB): domain Bacteria; phylum Pseudomonadota; class Gammaproteobacteria; order Burkholderiales; family Burkholderiaceae_F; genus JADJWR01. The sequence goes on from CALGWX010000177.1 coordinate 10,340, forward strand.
TGGCGGCGAGAACATCACCGACGTAGCGCACTACGTGCTGTCGCTGTCGGGCTCGTCCCATGACTCGGTGCGCGCTGCCCGGGGCAAGGAGAAGTTTGCCGCCTGCGCTGCCTGCCACGGCGCAGAAGGCAAGGGCAACCCCGCGCTGGGCGCGCCGGACCTGACCAACAAGATCTGGCTGTATGGCGGCACCGTCGCCGCGATCAGCGAGACGATCGCCAAGGGCCGCGGTGGCGTGATGCCGGGCTGGAAGGACGTGCTCAGTGAGGCGGAGATCCATCTCGTCGCCGCCTACGTGCACTGGCTGTCGCGGCCGGGCCAGCAGGCCGCCGCTCCAGCGGCGAGCAAGTGAGGTGTCGGCGCCGGCGCGGCGGCTGCCGCGCCGGGCGCCGTGGCGCGCGGCAGCGATGAACGCGGTTGACGAGGGCCGGCGCGTGCAGCAGGCCGCGGCCCAGCAGGCCGAGGCCGTTCAGTCGCTGTACGCCAAGCGGGTCGAGATCTACCCGCGGCAGAAGATCGGCGACCGGCTGGCGTTTTTCCAGAAGTGGCGCTGGGCTGCCGTGTGGGCGACGCAGATCGTCTACTACGGCCTGCCCTGGCTGGCGTGGAACGACCGCCAGGCGGTGCTGTTCGACCTCGCCGCCCGCCGCTTCTACATCTTCGGCCTGGTGCTGTGGCCGCAGGACATCGTCTATTTGACGGCGATTCTGATCATCGCCGCGCTGTCGCTGTTCCTGTTCACCGCCGTTGGTGGCCGTCTGTGGTGCGGCTACGCCTGCCCGCAGACGGTCTACACGGAAATCTTCATGTGGATCGAGCGGCGCATCGAGGGCGACCGCTCGCAGCGGATGCGGCTCGACCGCGAGCCGATGAGCGCGCGCAAGTTCGCCCTGAAGGCGGCCAAGCATGGCGCGTGGGTCCTGGTCGCGCTGTGGACCGGCTACACCTTCGTCGGCTACTTCACCCCGATCCGCGAGCTCGGTGTCGACATCCTGACGCTGTCGATCGGCGGCTGGTCGGCGTTCTGGGTGCTGTTCTACGGCTTCGCCACCTACGGCAACGCCGGCTGGATGCGCGAGCAGGTGTGCAAGTACATGTGCCCGTATGCGCGCTTCCAGAGCGCGATGTTCGACAAGGACACGCTGATCATCACCTACGACGCCGCCCGCGGCGAGCCGCGCGGCCCGGGCAGCAAGAAAAAGAGCCGGGCCGAGCTGGGCCTGGGCGACTGCGTCGACTGCGGCCTGTGCGTGCAGGTCTGCCCGACCGGCATCGACATCCGCAACGGCCTGCAGTACGAGTGCATCGGCTGCGCCGCCTGCATCGACGCCTGTAACTACACGATGGGCAAGGTCGGCCTGCCCAAGGGGCTGATCCGCTACTCGACGACCAACGCCATGCGCGAGGGGCTCGACGCGCGGCAGATGCGGCGGCGCATCTTCCGGCCGCGGGTGCTCGTCTATGGCGCCATCCTGCTCGCGCTGATCAGTGCGCTCGTCGCCGGGCTGGCGCTGCGGGTGCCGCTGAAGGTCGACCTCATCCGCGACCGCGGCGCGCTGGCGGTCGAGACCGATGACGGCCGGGTCGAGAACGTCTACCGGATGAACGTCTCCAACACGACCGAGGCGCGGCGCGCCTTCACGGTCTCGGCCAGTGGCCTGCCGGGCCTGGCGGTCGAGTCCGAGACGCGATTCGAGGTGGGCCCGGCGGCGGTGGCTTCGATCCCGCTGCGGCTGCTGGCCGACGGCGAGGCCGTTGCGCCGGGATCGCACAAGATCACCGTCGAGGTCCGCGCGGTCGACGATCCGAACGTCGCGGTGCGGGAGACCACGACCTTCCTTGGCCTGCGCCGCTGAGCGCCGCGCATGCACCCTGAGCAGGAGCCCCGATCGATGCACGCTGCCCCCTTGCCCTGGTACCGACAGCGCTGGCCTTGGCTGCTGATGATCCCGCCGCTGGCGGCGGTGATCGGCGGCATCGCCACCATCGTGCTGGCGGTGCGAAGCAACGACGGCGTGGTGGCGGCGGATTACTACAAGCGCGGCCTGGCCATCAACGCCGAACTGTCGCGCAGCGAGCGCGCGGCCGACCTCGGCTTGGTGGCGGAAGTTCAGGCCGGCGGCGAGTCGGCCGGCGACAGCGTGCACGTTCGCCTGCGCGCCGAGCGCGCGCTGCCGGCCGAGCCGGTGCTGCGCATCCGTCTCGTGCATCCGGGCCGCAGCGGCGCCGACCGGGTCGCACAACTGGCCCGCGTGACGGCCGACCCGGACGGACGTAGCGCCGAGTACCGCGGCGCCTGGGAGGACGCGACGGAACTGCATGCGCCGGTGGCCTGGCGGGTGCTGCTCGAAGGCAAGGAATGGCGGCTCGATGGCGGTATCGCTCCCGGCGAAGTGCGCGCCTTCCGGCTGGTGGCTTCGCGCTGAACGGGGCAAGAGGCGACGATGGCGGGCAGCAATCTCGCGCAGCGGATCCTGTGGGTGCTCTGGCCGTCGTTTCTCGTCGCCGCGGTGGCGGAGCTGCTGGTCTTCGCGGTCATCGACCCGGCAGACGTGCATCTTTTCGGCGTGCCCGTCGAGGTCGGCCGCATGACTGTCTACGCAGTCGGGTTTTTCCTCTTCTGGGCGGTGGGGGCATCAGCAGCGGCGCTGACCGTGTTCCTGCGACGCTCGCCGGTGGAGGTCAACCGCTGCCCGCTCGACGCCGAGGAGCGCCCCGCCGGCTGCCCGAAGCGTGGCGATCTCGCCGCCGATTGAGACCGGGCAGAGGAATCTTTGGGCTGCGCCGGCATGGCGCGCGGCTGCGCCCGCCATGGCGGGCAGCGGAGACGCCGGAAGGCCGCGCCGAGGTGGCGCGGAAAACAAAGCGGCAGTCAGCCGGCCGCTTCGCCGGGCGCGTTAGCGCGGCTCGGATTGCGAGCCTTGGCCGGTCATGATCGCACGCAACCCTTCCGGGTCGACGATGCGGACGTGCTTCTGGTTGACCTCGATCAGCCCGTCGGTGGCGAAGCGTGACAGCGCCCGGCTGACGGTCTCCAGCTTCAGCCCCAGGAAGCTGCCGATCTCGGCGCGCGTCATGCGCAGGACGAACTCGGAGCGCGAGTAGCCGCGCGCCTCGAAGCGCTGCGACAGGTTGAGCAGGAACGCCGCCAGCCGCTCCTCGGCGTGCATGCTGCCCAGCAGCAGCATGACGCCGTGCTCGCGGACGATCTCGCGGCTCATCACCTTGTGGAAGTGGCTGCGCAGCGCCGGCACCGAGGTGGCCACCTCCTCGATGCGGTCGTAGGGGATCACGCAGACCTCGGTGTCCTCGAGCGCCACCGTGTCGCAGGAGTGCTGCTCGTTGCTGATGCCGTCCATGCCGACCAGTTCGCCGGCCATGTGGAAGCCAGTGACCTGTTCGCGGCCGTCGGCGGAAACGACCGTGCTCTTCAGGAAGCCCAGGCGCACCGCGTAAAGTGACTCGAAGCGGTCGCCGGCGCGGAACAGCGAATCGCCGCGCTTGATGCGTTTGCGGGTGGCGACCAGTTCTTCGAGCTTGTCGACCTCGGCCAGCGACAGGCCGATCGGGAGACACAATTCGCGCAGGTTGCAGTTGGAGCACGCAACCTTCAGGTGCAGCGCGGAAAAGCTCGGCGCATTCATCAACGGTCTCCGCAGGCGACGACGGGATTTGGCTGCCGAGGCATTGTAACGACAACCGTATCTTACAAACATCGCTGCGGCCGACATGGACCTCGCTATCCCCTAGGCGCGGGCGGGTCTTGCGCGACCGCATCGCGCCGCGTCGTCGGTCTGCGGTTGATGCCAGTCAACCCGCTCGCGCGACACCCTCGAATAATCGGCCCCCAGAGCCGCCCTGCGTTACGGGCCCCGTGACACCGCGGCAGGACCCTTATGCTTGCTCCCGCCATGACCGTCAAAGACATCGAACTGCCGGGCGAGGCGCTGCTGCGTCGCTTCGACCAGCCGGGGCCGCGCTACACGTCGTATCCGACCGCCGACCGCTTCGTCGAGGCGTTCGACGCCGCCGCGTTCGCGGCCCGGCTGGCGGCGCGCGGCGACCAGGCGGCGCCGCCGCCGCTGTCGGTGTACGTGCACGTCCCGTTCTGCGACAAGGTCTGCTTCTACTGCGCCTGCAACAAGGTGGTCACGCGCCACCACGAGCGGGCCGCCGACTACCTGGTCGCGCTGCGGACGGAGGCCGACCTCGTCAGCCGCCTGCTGACCGGCCCGCGCGAACTGGAGCAGCTGCACTTCGGCGGCGGCACGCCGACCTTCCTCAGCAACGACGAGCTGCGCCAGGTCATGGCGATGCTGACCGAGCGCTTCCCGCTCGCCGACAACGCCGAGTGCAGCATCGAGGTCGACCCGCGCTCGACGCCGCCGGACAAGGTGCGCACGCTCGCCGCGCTCGGCTTCAACCGCATGTCGGTCGGGGTGCAGGACTTCGACTTGCAGGTGCAGAAGGCCGTGAACCGGCTGCAAAGCTACGAGATGACCAAGCAGACGATCGACACCGCGCGCGCGGCGGGCTTCAAGTCGGTCAACCTCGATCTCATCTACGGCCTGCCGAAGCAGACCCGCGCGAGCTTCGCGCGCACGCTCGACCTCGTGCTCGAGCTCGCCCCCGAGCGCGTGGCGCTGTACCACTATGCGCACCTGCCGGAGCGCTTCAAGCCGCAGCGGCGCATCGTCGCCGAGGAGCTGCCGCCGTCGGCGGAGAAGACGCAGATCATGCTCGACGCGATCAGCCGGCTGACGCAGGCCGGCTACCGCTATATCGGCATGGACCACTTCGCCAAGGAGGCCGATGAACTGGCGCGGGCGCAGGCGCTGGGACGGCTGCACCGCAACTTCCAGGGCTACTCGACGCGGCCGGACTGTGACCTGATCGGGCTCGGCGTGTCGGCGATCAGCAAGGTGGGCCCCACCTACTCGCAGAACGTGCGCGAGCTCGACGAGTACTACGACCGGCTGCGCGCCGGCCTGCTGCCGACCGCGCGCGGCGTGATGCTCGACCGCGACGACCTGCTGCGGCGCTCGGTGATCATGGCGCTGATGTGCCACTTCGAGGTCAGCAAGGAGGCGATCGAAACCGCGCACCTGATCAAGTTCGACGAGTATTTCCGGCGCGAGCTCGAGGACCTGCGCAGCTTCGAGGAAGCGGGGCTCGTCGAGATCACGTCCGACTGGATCAGCGTCGCCCCGAAAGGCAAGCTGCTGGTGCGCGCCATCGCGATGGTCTTTGACCGCTACCTGCGCCAGGACCAGCGTCTGCGCCGCTACTCGAAGATCGTCTGAACCTCCCCGCCGCGCCGACGCGGCGAGACCCTCGTTCATGGAACCGCAACTCGCTTCGCTGGCCGCGCAGGCCTTCGCCGCCTTTTCGCTTTCGCTCGTCGGCGGGCTGCACTGCGCCGGCATGTGCGGCGGCATCGTCGGCGCGCTGCAGCTGAACCGTCCGCGCGGGGTCTCGGCGGCGCGGCTGGCCGCGGGCTATCACGCCGGCCGCCTCGTCAGCTATGCGCTGGCGGGCGCGCTCGCCGGCGCCCTGGGGGCGGCGCTTTACGCCGCGGACGTGATGCCGGTGCAGGCGGCGCTGCTGCTGGTCGGCAGCCTGATGCTGCTGGCCATCGGCGCCTCGATGTTCGGCCGCGTCGCGTGGCTGAAGCGCATCGAACCGGCCGGGGCGTGGCTGTGGCAGTTCATCGCGCCGCTGGCGCGCCGCGTCTATCCGCCGCGCAGCGGCGCGCAGGCGCTGGCGGCGGGTCTGGCGTGGGGATGGATCCCGTGCGGCATGGTCTACGCGGCGCTGCCGCTGGCGCTGGTGGCCGGCGGGCCGCTGCAGGGGGCACTGGTGATGCTGGCCTTCGGCGCCGGCACGCTGCCGAACATGCTGGCCGTGGACGTGGCGGTGCACGGCATCGGCCGCGCCGGCCAGGCTGGCGGAGCGCGGGCACTGGCGTGGGTGAGGCCGCTGGCGGGCGCCGTGATCATCGTCTTTGGCATTTCCAACCTGGCGCACGCCGCCCGCGTGGCGGGCGTGGCGGGCTCGGAGCATCCCGCCATCGCGATGTTCGCTCGCATCTGCCATCACTGACAGGCAGCGGATGAACCGCCGACGCGTCCCGCTCCGGCGGTCGCAGCTCGCCGCGCTCCCCAGTACGGGTCCGCGGCTTGCCGACACCGCGGGTCGCGGCGACTTCTTCCCGGCCCGTGAGGCGGCCGGTGGTCGCCCGCGATCGAACCGACGCTAGATCCAGGCCGCCAGCAGGGTGCCGATCGTCAGCATCGCGCCGAAGATCAGCTGCAGCATCACGGTGCGCATGAGCAGGCCGTTGAAGGCGAGCCCCGGCGCGGTGGCCGGCAGCGCGCGCACCAGCCCGATGGCGCCCGGCAGCGCCAGCAGCGGCAGCCAGAGCAGGTGGCTGCCGGTCTCCCAGACCAGCAGCGGCACGGCCGCAAACGGCGCCAGCATCAGCACCGAGTACAGGCGCGCCGAGGCGCGGGCGCCGAAGATCACGCCGAAGGTGCGGCGGCCGGTGCTCGCATCGTGAGCGATGTCGCGGTGGTTGTTCACCACCAGCACCGCGGCGGCCAGCGAGCCGATCGCCGCGCCGGCAATCAGCAACGGCGGCGTCACCGCCCCGAGCTGGACGTAGCCGCTGCCGGCCACGGCCACGAGGCCGAAGAAGATGAACACCATCAGTTCGCCGAGGGGGGTGTAGGCGATCGGCTTCGGCCCGCCCATGTAGCCGAGCGCCGCCGCCACCGAGGCCAGCCCAATTGCCAGCGCCGGGGCGCCCCAGCGGGCCACGATCGGCAGCCCGATCAGCACCGTCGCGGCCACCGCCAGCGCGATGGCTAGCCGCACCTCGCGCGCCGTCAGCAGGCCGGCAGAGGTGGCGCGCGGCAGGCCGACACGGGTGCCATTTTCGCCGCCGCGGGCGGTGTAGCCGACGTCGTTCTGCAAGTTGGCGATCGCCTGCAACAGGATCGCGGCGGCCAGCGCCAGCGAGGCGAAGAGCACGTCGACCTCGCGGCTGGCGAGGTACGCGAGACTGGTGCCGACGAACAC
>CALGWX010000178.1 GCA_937936215.1 uncultured Burkholderiaceae bacterium
CAGATTCGACGACGTCCGCTACCTGTTCCTGGCCGTCAACTTGCGGTGGAAGTCGTGAACCACAGGCCGGGCGGTGCTGGCGCGAGCGCCCCGATGCCAGCGTCCCGGACCAAGCTGCGTTACTCCGTGATGGAGGCTGTCTTCGGCAGCGGCGGAGCGCAAGCTTCGCCGTCTTGCACGCTCGGGCGGTGGCGGGCTTTCGCGCCTTGAAGTCAAGGCGTGTGTTTCATCAGCTTCGCACACATGGCGTTTCGGCGTCGCCCGGCAGGACTTTTCCGCGCCGCTGCGGTCCTCCTTGGTGCGACGCTCGTTACCATCGCTCGCGCCGACGAGGCGGAGGACGTCGCGAAGCCTTTGTCCAACCCCGTGGCGTCATTCCCGTTCAACCACGACCGCGACATCGGCCCTGCGCGCGACGGTAGTCGCTGGCTGCTGAACATCCCGCCGGTGTTGCCCTTTGGTTTGACCGAGAAGGGGAACCTCATCTCGCACACCATCCTGCTGGTGCTGCAGCAGAAGGACCTCTTTCCCGGCGCCGGCCGTCAGTCCGGCATCGGCGACGTCGTGCAGGGCGTGTTCTTTTCGCCAAAGGCGCCGACGGCTGGCGGCGTCACCTGGGGCGCCGGACCGGTCTTCCTGATTCCGACCGGCAGCAACCACCTGCTGACTACCGACAAATGCGGTGTCGGCCCGAACCGCATGGCGCGGAGGCAAGACGGGCCGTCGATCGCGGGGGGTGCTGGCCAACCCCATCTGGTCGTTTGCCGGCAACAGCCGCCGCGCCGATGTCAATGCGGCGTTCGTCCAGCCGTTTCTGACCTACACCACGCGCTCGGCCGCCAACTCGTGCAGGTGGGCGTGCTCGGGCGTCACTGGGTATCGTCGAGACCGCAGGGGCTGCATGGCTGGCGCCTGCGGCCGAATGTCACCGTGGTCTTGTCAAGCTGCGACGGCCGGTACGAACCGGATCGGGTCGAAGAGGTAAGGAAGGCTGATGCGGATGAAAACACTCGGGTGGGCTGCTGTCGCAATGGCGCTGATCTTAACGGGCTGCCTGCCACGGCATGAAGGGAGCGGCGCGGCCGAGGCGGATCCCGCGCACAGCAGTCGCGACGCGCTCGACTGGGCCGGCGCCTACGAAGGCGTACTGCCGTGCCCCGACTGCCCCGGCATCCGCACGCGCCTGACGCTGCGGCAGGACGGAACCTATGAGCTGTCGCGCTTGTACATCGAGCGCGACCGCGAGCCAGGGCTGGCCCGTGGCCGCTTCGCTTGGCTGCCGGGCGACAACGCCATCGTGCTGGAAGCGCAGCATGGCGAGCTGCGCTTCGCCGTCGGCGAGGGACGGCTGGCGCTGCTGGATCCGGGCGCCGTGCCAAGGTGGCCGCAGCCGCCGCGCCATGAGCTGAAGCGGGTCGCGGCGGCGTCCGTCGAAGGGCTGCCGCAAACGCTCGAATCGCACCGGTGGACGCTCTCGACGGCGCTCGACGCGCAGGGGCGGCGCATCGAGGCCCTGGTACCGGGCGGGGGGCGGCCGGTGGTGCTCAGCTTCGCCGAGGGAAGGATCAGCATCGAGGGTGGTTGCAACCGTCTCTTTGGCGGCTACCGAATAGACGGCGGTCGCCTCGAGGTGGGCCGGCTCGGCTCGACCATGATGGCCTGCGAGCCGGCGCTGATGAAGGTCGATTCGACGCTGACCGAGTTGCTGGCCAAGCCGGTGAGGATCGACGCAGCGGCCGAGGCCGAGCCGACGCTGCGGCTGGTCACGGCGAGCGACGCGATGCTGGCCTTCACCGGTCAGCTCACGCACGAGGCGCGCTTTGGGGCGCCGACGCGCATCTTCCTCGAAGTGGCGGCGCAGACCGTGCCTTGCCCGAACCCAGCCGCCGGCGCGAGCGCCTGCCTGCAGGTGCGCGAGCGGCGCTACGACGACAAGGGCTTCGTCGGGACGCCCGGTCCGTGGCAGACCTTCGCCGAGCCGATCGAGGGCTACCGGCACAAGCCGGGCGTGCGCAACGTGCTGCGCGTCAAGCGCTTCGACCGCGGCGCCGCGGGCGGGGGTTCTCCTTTCCAGTATGTGCTCGACCTCGTCGTCGAGTCGGAGCAGGTGCCACGCTGAGTCCGTTTGACCCAGGACTGACGCCATGACGAGTCGTTTGAGCCATCTTTTCCTCTACTTCGCTGCCGCGCTGCTGCCGTGGGCCGCATCCGCCCAGGCCAGCGCCGCGGACGCAGAACCCGAGACGGTGTTGCGCGAGGTGCGCGTGTTCGACGGCAAGTTGGGCCGCGTGTCGGGACCGACCGAGGTGCTGGTGCGCAGCCAGCGCATCGCAGCCGTCGGCAACGTGTCGCCGGCGCGGGGCGCGGCAACGTTGCCGGGCGGCGAACGCACGCTGATGCCCGGACTGATCGACGCGCACTGGCAGACGTTGCTCGTCCGCCCGCGCGGCGAGCAGGCGATCTACGGCGACCCCGGGTACACGAACATCCTCGGCACCCTCGAAGCCACCGCGACGCTGATGCGTGGCTTCACCAGCGTGCGCGACCTCGGTGGCCCCGCGTTCTCGCTCAAGCGCGCGATCGACGAGGGGCTCGTGGCGGGCGCGCGCATCTGGCCCCCGACGCGATGATCTCGCTCACCGGCGGCCACGGCGACTTCCGCCAGCTCACCGAGCTGCCGCGTGACACGATCATGCCGCTGGCCCGCATGCAAGCCATCGGCGGCAGCATCATTGCCGACAGCCACGACGCGGTGCGCCAGCGCGTGCGCGAGCAGCTGATGCCGGGGGGCAAGCCAGATCAAGCTGACCGCCGGCGGCGGCGTGGCCTCGCCGCCCGGCCCGATCGACAGCGCCACCTTCACCGGCGACGAGTTGCGCGCCGCGGTCGAGGTGGCGGCCAACTGGGGCACCTACGTGACGGTGCACGCCTACACGCCGCAGTCGATCCGGCTCGCCGTCGAGGCGGGCGTGAAGTCGATCGAGCATGCGCACCTGACGGACGAGGCCACCGCGAAGCTGCTCGCCGAGCGCGGCGTGTGGCCGTCGACGCAGCCCTTTCTCGGCGACGAGGACGCCAACGCCGTTCCCGCCAGGGGCGGTGCAGGCGGCCAAGCAGGCGCTGGTGGTCGCCGGCACCGACCGCACCTCCACCCTGATGCGCAAACACGGTGTGAAGCTGGCGTTTGGCACCGACATCCTGCTCTCGGAGCGCATCGCCCGCCGCCAAGGGGCGCAGCGCGGCGAGCTGGTGCGCTGGTTCACGTCGGCGGAGGTGCTGCGCATGGCCACCGGCACCAACGGCGAGCTGCTCGCGCTGTCCGGTCCGCGCAACCCCTACCTGGGCAAGATCGGCGTGATCGAGCCCGGCGCGCTCGCCGACCGGCGGCTCCTCGACGGCGACCCGGCGGGGGACATCAGAGGCTCGAAGACCTCGAGCGCCGCCTGCTGGTCATTACGAAGGACGGGAAGGTCGACAGGAACACGCTGGCGCGCTAACGGCACCTGCCGATGCGGCGCGTTGTGAGGCGGCGCGCCGGCTCAATCGCGCTTCGCGGCGGGCTTTGCTTCCTTCGCTGGCGCTTCGCCCGCGCCGGCGACTCGCTCCGGGATGACCGCGCTGGTCACGAAGTCGAAGAGCTTCAGCCGCGCCGCGTAGTAGCGGTCGAGCCGCCAGTCGCGCAGCAGCTCGAGCGCCATCTCGAAGGCCTGGTAGTCCATCGCGTACAGCTCGGCGAGCGAGTACGACTTCTCCTCGGCCAGCGCGGCCACCAGCCGGGCCAGCGCCTTGGATGATGGCGCGTCGGGGTTCTTTTCGAGGTACTTGCGGATGGCCTTGATGGCGTTCATGAGGGCGTTGTTGCATGGCAATGAATTGGCGCGGCTACGCGCGCAGCGCGCGCAAGGCTAGCAGCGTGTAAGGAGTTCGCGCCACCTTGCTTGTGTGACATGTCATCCGTGCCAACGCAGCAGTGCAATGGCGTCGGCGACTCGCCGCGAGGCCGTTCGACGGTGGGCCCGCTCCCGCGGCGCGCGTGGGCCTCGGCTGTTGCGCCGTCGCGGACGACGAGCATGCGGCGAGTCATTGCGCCGGCGCCAGGCCCGCGTCGCGCAGAAACCCGTGCAATTCGCGCGCGAAGCGCTCGTAGCCGGCGGCGTTGGCGTGGATCTGGTCGGCCTTCAGCCGCGGATCCGAAAGCACCTTCGACCAGCCGCCCGCGAAGAGCGGCACGCCGTGTTCGGCGGCGAGCGCCTCGTAAAGCGGGTGGTCGTCGAGCGAGCGCAGCAGCGCGGCCATCACCGCCGGCCGAGGCACGGCGATTAGCACGGCCTGGCTGCCGGCGGCGCGTACCTCGACGAGCATCGCCGCGATGTGGGCGCGCGTGGTGGCCTCGGGCACCTGCCGCAGCAGGTCGTTGCCGCCGATCGACAGCAGCACGAGGCTCGGCTGGTGCGCCGCGAGCAGCGGTGCGAGCCGCGCCCTTGCCTGGGCCGAGGTGTCGCCGGCCACGCCCGCGTTGACGACGTTCCAGCCGGTGAGCGCGGCCAGCCGCGCCGGGTAGGCCGCCTCGGCGGGCGCGCCGCTGCCGAAGGTCAGCGAGTCGCCGAGGGCGAGCACCGTGCTGCCCGTGGGAATAGGCTCGTAGCGCGGCGCCTTCTTTCCGCATGCCGCCAGCGGCAGGCCGACGAGCGCCGCCAGCAGGCGCCGCCGTTGCGCCGAGGCGGCGCCTTCAGTCGAATGCGATCGTGTAGACGAAGTCGAGCGCATTGCTGGTGCCGGCGCGGGCGACGGCCGACAGCCGGCGCGACAGCTGGTAGTTCAGCTGCAGGAAGCGCGTCGTGCCGGAGATGGCCTGCTCGTAGCTCACCGTCAGCGCGTCGGTGAGGTTCTTGCGCAGGGTGATGATCTCGCCGGCGACGGTGGCGGCCGAGGCCTCGTCGCTGCGCAGCGAGCCCGCCACACCGCGCGAGGGCAGCAGCGAGGCGATGCCGAAGTTGCCGCTGCGGATCGACAGTTCGTCGATGCCGATGGCGCGCGCCACGCGCGTCGGGTAGCCCTCGCCGCCGCCGCCGAGCAGGCTGGCGGCGGCGCGCGCCAGCGCGACGTTGTCGCCGCCGCCCTGGTCGGGGGCGCGGCCGAGTACCAGCCAGGACAGCGCCTCGGCGTCGGTCATCGGCGGGTCGCTGTGCAGCCGCACCAGCGGGTCGGCGGCGGTGCGCGTGATCGTGACGCCGACCTCGACCGGCAGACCAGTGCGCAGGGCGAGGATGTCGAGGCCCGGGTTCTCGGGCGCGCCCTGGAAGTTGAGCCGGCCGCGGGCGATCGTCAGGCGCTGGCCGAAGCCCTCGTAGACGCCGTCGACCGCCGCCAGCGTGCCAGTGGCGGTGACGGCGCCGCGGCCGGCGCTGCGCAACCGCACCGCGCCTTCGACGCGGGTGTCGATGCCGCGGCCGCGTACGAAGAAGTGCTCGCCGAGGTCGATGCCGAGGTCGAAGCCGATGGTGACGCGACGGGCGCGCGCCGCCGCCTCGTCGCCGGCCCGCACGACCACGACGTCCTGGGACAGCGACGGCAGCTCGGAAAACGCCAGGCTGGCGAAGCCCGCCTCGGCGGCGAAGGCGCCGTTGAACTGCACGTGCTTGGCCGACGTCTCGATGTTGGCGCCGCCGGAGGCGACCACCCAGCGGTCGGGCCGCTGCAGCAGCGGCAGGTGGTCGGCGGCGACCTGGATCACGCCCGAGAACCCGCGCAGCCGCAGCTGCCCGGAGGCGTTGACCGAGCCGACGCGGTCCGCCGGCAACGCGGCGGCGGCGCGGCGATCGTCGGGGCGCACCCGTGGCGGGCCGCTGAAGCGCAGCTCCTCGAGGACGACGAGGTCGTCGCGCAGCACCGCACGCAGGCGGCCGTTCTCCAGCCGCACGCCCTGCTCGATCCAGGCCACGCGCAGCGCGTCGCCGTCGAGGCGGCCGAACGCCGACGGACTGGCTGGTGTGCCCTCGATGCGCATGGTGCCGCTGAGCTTGCCGCCAAGGCGGACGTTGGCGCGCAGGTGGTCGGACAGCAGCGCGTTGATCCAGTCCATCGTCGGCAGCTCGAGGGCGGCGGCAATCAGCCAGGGGCGCTCCTGCGCCAGGCGCCAGCCCGATTCCTCCGAGTGCTCTAGCCAGCCCTCCATCGCGGCGCCGATGCCGCCGTTGGCGACGCTCTCGAAACGGGCGAACGCGGCCAGCCGGTTGGCGGCGATGGTCGCCTCCACGCGCGCATCGACCAGGCCGAGCGCGGAATCGGGTCCGCGCCCCGCGTAGAGATCGCCGCTTTCCCGCTCGATGAACAGGCGGCCGTCGATGCGGCCTTTGGCGACGTTGAGGTCCCAGCCGCCGTCGAGCACCAGCGGCGCGCGCCGCTCGGGAGGCAGCACTGGGGCCAGCGCGCCTTCCACCGGCACCGCGAAGCGCATCGGTTCCAGGCCGCTGAATCGGCCGCGCGTGGCCAAGCCCAGGTCGTCGGCGCGCAGCCGCACGTCGTCGAAACGCACGTGCTGGACCGCAAGCTGCGCCGGGCCCAGCTCGACGCCGCGCAGCCCGACCACCAGCGGCGCCGGCAGCAACAGGCGCAGCTCGAGCGGCGAGCCGACCATCGCCTCGCGCACGCGCCCGCGCCAGGCGTCGTCGAGCCAGCCGCCGTCGGCGAGCAGCGTGGCGCCCTGGCGCTTGTTGAGGGTGGCCTTCACTTCGATCGCGTGCTTCGACAGGCGGCCGCCGACGGCAAGCGAAACCGACTGCGCGGTCGCGTTCGGCTGCGGCGCGTAGCGGTAGCCAGCCAGCCCCGCCAGCAAGCGCAGCGCGCCATCGGCGCCGCCGCCGTATTCGGCATCGGTCTCAACGCTGGCAATCGCGTGCTCGCCGTAACGCAGCTCCTTGCCGGCGAGCCGGAGCTGAAAGGCGGGCGCGGCCCATTCGCCGCGCGCCGTTGCGGCGAGCGTCAAGCTGCCCGACGGCCGCGACTTGGCCGCCGGTGGCATCAGGTCCGCCAGCGCCGGCGCATCGAACGTGAGTTCGAGGGCGCGGTCGGCCGCGCCAAGCCCGCCCTTGGCGACGAGCTTGGCCGAGCGCAACGATAGTCCGATGTCGACGTCCAGCCGCTGTGAGGCATCGAGGTCGATGCGGCCGCGGCCGGCCAGCGG
>CALGWX010000179.1 GCA_937936215.1 uncultured Burkholderiaceae bacterium
GACGAACTCGAAGCCGGCCTCGAACTGCAGGTCGGGCCGCGCGCGGTGCCAGGCGCAGCGGGCGATGACTTCCAGCGGTGGCAGCGCCTTGCCCTCGTGGCTGATGTCGACGGCGAGCGCGTAGCGGCGCGCCGGCGGCAGCGGCTCGTGCGACTCCACGCGCAGGCCGCCGAGGCCGATGTCGCAGACGATGCCGATCAGCCGGCCGCGGGCCAGATCGTGCACCAGCCAGTCGCCGCGCACGCGGTAGCGCGCGAAGCTGCGGCGGTCCGAGGCGTCGAGGTCGGCCGCGACGTGGATCGGGTCGGTCTGAGGGTTGCGCTGGCCTTCCATCGTGCGCCAATGGCAGATCGTTGTCGCGCCACGCCCGCGGCGCTGGCCGCCGGGCATGCAGCGGGGATTCTCGGCGTGGCATCCCACGCCAGCCATCCGCCGCTCAGATGAGAACGAATGACCGCAAGTGGCCACACGCACACAGGGTAGGGCCGTGCTTGCCGTGCGGCCACCGAGACGATGCCTCGTCGCGTCGAAACGGCGGCGCTGCTGTTGGCCGCCCCGCGCCGGTGTCCGCGGCTGCGGCAGTCAGGCCGGTGCCGACGCACCGGCACGGTTGCCCGCGCGCAGGCTGGCTGCGCCGCCGAGCACCGCGTCGACCGGCCGCCGCAGCGAGGGCGGCAGCAGCGGGCCACGGCCGAAGCGCACCACGAGGTCCGGCCGCAGGCCGCCGAGGCCGAGCCACTGCGCGAACTTCGGCCGTACCGACGCCACCTCTACCGGCTGATTCAGGAAGGCATTGCGGATGCCAAGCGACGCGGCCAGCAGCGCGAAGCGCTGGTAGGCGCGTCCGACCTCGATCCAGTGCACCGGCCCTTCGGCCGCGGCGACGAACACCGCGACACCGGGCGACGAGCGCAGCTGGCGCGCGATCTTGTCCTTCTCGGCCGCCGCGGTCACGACCCACGGGAATATCAGCTCGCCGAGCCAGCGCGGCAGTGACGGGTTGCCGCTGGCGCGGGACGACAGCCCGTCGCGCAAGGCCAGCGCCTCAGCATCGCTGAAGCGGATCCACTGTTTCAGCTCGCGCATGAAGGCGGGATCGACGAACTGCGCGTTGTTGCCCTCGATCACGTACTCGGCCACCTGGTCGATGCGGGCGCGATCCGTGATCAGCAGCGCGCGCACCCCCGGGCCGCTGGCGGTGGACGCGAGCGCGCCCAGTTCCACGGCTGGCAGCCGCTGGCCGTCGTACTCGGCGCGCGTGCACTGCCGCTGCGGGATGGCGGCGAACAGCGGCGAGCGCACCGGCGCCATCGGCGCCAGCGCGATCCCGATCGCGGCGGCGCGCTCGTCGAATGACAGTTCGGCGCGGCGGCCGTAGGCGGCCGCGGCCAGCGCCAGGTTCTCGACCGCGCAGCCGAGGCTCACCCAAAGGTGGTGGTCGTCGGGGTCGACCACCGGTGTGCGCCGGGACAGGTCCGGTCGCACGGTGATCGTCTCGGCGCCGATCGAGAAGTGCCACGGCTGCGTGTTGTGGCTGTTGGCGGCCAGCGTGGCGCAGCGCACCAGCTCTCGCGCCAGCGCCACGGCCTCGGTGGGCGGCGACGAGGCATGGCGCCACGTCTCGGCGGCGGCGGTCTCGAACTCGCTGCCGCCGCAGCCGGGCAGCATGCCGCCGGCTGCAGCCACGGCGGAAAGACGGAGGAAGTCGCGGCGGCAAGTCATGGCAAGCGCCTCAGGCGGGCGATGCGCGGCAGGATGCCGCAGCGGGGCGAATGCGGTTTGCCCGGACGCAAGCGCAACTGCGCCAGCGGGGCGAAGCCGACGCCTTCGTTGACCTGCGGCAAGCAGACCGGGCCTTCGCGTGTCGTCGCCGCCGGCCCGACGCGCGGCGGCATCCGTGCGTCGCGCAAGGGCGTGGCCCGGCGCGCCGCTCCGAGCGCGGCCGCGTCAGGCCACGGTTCACGCTGCCCGCGACGGCGGATGCGAGGCCCGTGACGGCCGGGGTCAGTCGCGCTGGGCCGCAAGGAATCGCCGCTGGGCCTGCTCGGTGGGCCATGCAGCGCCCGTAGAGACTGCAGCGAACCCCTTGCCTTTGCAGGTCCGCCGCCGTCCTGGTCGCGACGATCGCACGCGCCGGCGGGGGCACGGCGCCGGTCGAGCCGCAACCAGGGTTTTCGGATTCGGCCTCACTGCGCCTTCGCCGAGCGCGACAATCCGGCTGAGCCGCAGTAAGGCATAAACCGCTTCGCAAGTTCCGCAGTCGGAGGACTTCGACCTCGATGGGAGCCAAGCGCCAAGATGGCGCTGCGCTGGTGTCCTGCGCCGGTCCGGCACCGCGGCGATGCTGCCCATTCCAAAATGGCATGGCGAGGTGAGTGGCTCGAGGCGTCGTGGACCGGTTTCCGCCGGTTCTGTGGCCCACGCTGACTTGCGCGTCGAGGGCGGCCGTGGGCCGCGGAGAATCGATTCGCCCTGTGCGCGGCACGTCGCTCGGCGCCGAGGTGTCCCGGCCCGTCGATTCAGCATTGTCCGCCGCGCGGATACGACCATCCGCGTTGGCCGGCAACCTGCACTACGTGCCGACGACGAAGTGGCTCGTGCGATTGGTCGAAGCTACGCCGTTTTGGGCGGGTCGGGCGCAGACCATTCGCGTCCCCGAGGTGCAATACCGGCCGGCCTGGCCGGAGGTTGGACTTGGCGGGGACAACGGCTCGCGTTATCGCTTCGCGCGGACCGGCAATACCGCGGCGCCGCTGTGGCAAGCTCGGGAGCGATGTTGACGGTCCAGACGCTGACGATGCCGCTGCGCAGCGACTTCGCTGACTCGCTGCCCGAGCTTTGCGTGCCGTGGACGCCGCGTGCGGTGGCGCGGCCGCGGCTACTCTACTTCAATCGCGCGCTTGCGACCGAGCTTAACCTGCCCCGCGCAAACTGGGACGAGGCCGATCTGGCGCAGGTGTTCGTTGGCAACGTCGCGCCGCCCGGCATGCGCCCGGTGGCTCAGGTCTATGCAGAACATTAGTTCGGCAGCTTCGTTCCGCGTCTGGGCGACGGCCGCGCGCTGCTGCTCGGTGAAGCGGTCGACCGCGAGGGGCGACTGCGCAATCTGGCCTTCAAGGGCTCGGGTCCGACACCCTTTGCCCGAGGCGGGGACGGCAAGGCTGCGGTCGGGCCAATGCTGCGCGAGGTGCTGATCGGCGAAGCGCTCGTGGCTGTTGGCATTCCTACCACACGGGCCTTGGCGGTGGTGGCCACCGGCGAGCCGGTGCAGCGCGATCGCGCACTGCCCGGCGCGGTGCTGACCCGCATTGCCGCTAGCCATCTGCGCGTCGGTACCTTCGAGTACGTCGCAGCGCAGCGCGACACGGCGCTCCTGCGGCGGCTGGCCGACTACGCGCTCGGTCGCCACGGCCCCGTATCGGCCGACTCGCCCGACCGCCACCTCGCGCTGCTGCGCGCAGTCGTCCAAAGGCAAGCGCGACTGATCGCACAGTGGATGAACCTCGGCTTCATCCATGGCGTGATGAACACCGACAACGTGACGATATCCGGCGAGACGATCGACTTTGGTCCGTGCGCATTTATGGAAGCCTACGATCCGGCCACGGTGTTCAGCTCGATCGATCACCACGGACGCTATGCCTACGGCAACCAGCCGGCGATCGCGCAGTGGAACATGGCGCGGCTGGCCGAGGCGCTACTGCCGCTGATCGATGCGGACGCCGAGCGGGCGGTGGCCCGCGCTACCGAAGCGCTGTCGGAATTCGTGCCGGCTTATGAGCGGGCGCTGCGCGCGGGCTAGCGCGCCAGGCTCGGCCTGCGCACCGATCAGGGCGGGGGCGACGCCCGCTTGATCGACGACTGGCTTGCATTGCTGGCGCGCAGGGGCGCTGACTTCACCCGCAGCCATCGGGCGCTGGTGGCGGCTTCGGCCGGTGACGACGGTCCGTTGCAGGAAGCGGTCGGCGGCGGGGACGACCCGGCGACGTGGCTGGCGCGCTGGCGTGCGCGCTGCGCGCAGGAAGACCGCGGCGCCGAAGACGCCGCGGCGCGCG
>CALGWX010000180.1 GCA_937936215.1 uncultured Burkholderiaceae bacterium
ACGCCGCGATCGTCCGGGCCGCGGCTGACCAGTTCGTCGGCCATCGCGCCCGCGATCGTGTCCAGCCCCGGCCCCGGCTCGCCGACGAAGCCTGCAAATCCGCACATCGATTCAGTCCCTAGCCAACTTGCCGCACCGGCGGCCTTGGCGGGAAACGGTCGTCGGCCGGTTTCGCGTCAGCGCGGCAACGCGACCGCCACCTACAGATTGCTCCAATGTGTCGCGGTTGCCCACTTTGCTCACGCGGCGCCCGGCGTCTCGCCGCGATACAACGCCACGTATTGCCTAGCGACTGCCGGCATCGAGAACCGCTCCTCCACCCTTCGCCGTCCCGCTGCGCCAAGCACCCCTCGACCCTCGGCACCCATATCAAGCAAATCCAGGATCGCCGCAGCGAGCCGGTCGGGACTAGAGCGCGGCACGACGCGCCCCGCTTCGCCAATGATGTCAGCGGCGTCACCGACGTCGGTGGACACGCAGGGCACGGCACACGCAAGCGACTCGCCGAGCACATTGGGGAAGGCCTCGCCCCAGGCCGATGACAAGACGGTGATGTCAAGTGCTGGAAACAGCCGCGACGTGTCGGCGACCTCCCCAAGGAGCCGGACCTGCTGGTGTAGGCCGGCTGCGGCTATCTGCTCCCTGAGCTCCTTGTTACCGCAGGACACGCCGGCGCCGGCCAACACGAAAACGACCCCGGGCCTCCTTCGCGCCACCATCTGTGCCGCATGTAGAAAGCCGGCATGGTCCTTCATGGGGTGATATCGGGCTACCAAGCCAACCACCTCGGCACCCTCGTCGATCCTCAACTCGCGCCGCTTGGCCAATCTCGCTGCCGGGTCGGGGCGGAAAAGCGTGGTATCGAAGCCATTGGGAATCAGCATCGCGCGGTCGGCGCGGAAGCCCGCGTCAACGTGCTGGCGCAAACTTAAGGACGAGTTGTAGACCACGCGCTCTGGCACGGCAGAGAGCGCCGCGTTGGCTCGAATCACCAGCCGCGTCAACGGCCGCTCGTGCGACATGCCGTAGAAAGTCTGCCGTACCCCCCAGACCAGTCGTATCGGCGAGGATGCCAGCCGCTGTGCGATCGTCGCGGCGAGGTTGCCGTGGTACATCCAACCCTGGATCACATCCGGCGAAAATCGGTGCACTGCCCGCCGTAGCCTCGGGAGCGACCCAAACAGCGCCGCCGGTCGGTGGACATGCAATTCCTCGACAGGAACGCCCAGTTCGCGCAGCCGCGCACCCTGTGTGCCAGCGTCGAGCATCGACACCACGGCGAACTCGCAACCGCGACCATGCAGCTCGGCCACAAGCTTCACCAGCATGCGCTCGGCTCCGCCGGTGTTTAGCCCGGTGGAAAGAACGAGGACTCGTACCAGTCGCCGCGACTGCCGAGTTGACATTGTCCCAGTCGCCTCCGCAGCGAAGCTCAGCCCGTTCAGCATGGTCCGCAGCGACTTTTCGCCACCGACCGATCTCCCCCAAGCCAACTTTGCTTCTTCCGTCATCCCGCGCTACTTGCCGAGCCGGTAAACCGCCGCACGCGCAGCGCCGCGGCGATCCGGTTCACCCCGCTTCCGACGCCGCTCGAATTCCAGCGACCACTGCCAAGCCGCGAGATGGCGACTTGGTGCCATAGCCCAGCGTTTTCGGCGGCAGCCGTGGCCAAGTCTGTCAAATGCCGCAGCCGGTTTTTTCGAGCGCTTGGACACCGTCGCCAGGTGCGAATAGCAGCAGAAGTCTTGCTGTTCCGGCTCTCTCGGCTGGACGCGCAGCGCGTGCGGATCAGCCGGCTTCGCTTGATCAAAACAACAATCCATACGAAGAAATCCCCGTCGACCACGGCGGTTCCCTCCGCGGGATCCTGGCGCTTCGCCAGGCCCCGGCGCGGTTCGCTCGGGTGCGGCACACTGATCCAAGCCGAGCAAGCCACGAGGACGAGCGCGACAAGCTACGGCACGTCATGCTCAGCGGTCGGCGCGAACGGCAGCATGTAGGCCTCTCGTGCAGCTGGCCCAAGCGGCAATCGTGCGCTGTACCAACGCCTCTTCCCCGAAGTTTTCGACCACACGGGCGCGGGCGCGCTCCTGCAACTTGACGCGATCCGACGGCGGCAAGCGCAGCACGTCGACGATCGCGCGGGCTAATGCTGCCGGGTCGCGAGGCGGCACAACCCGACCAGCGTCACCAATAACAAGTGCAGTGTCGCCCACGTCGGTCCCGACACATGGCACGGAACAGCAGAGCGCCTCGCCGAGCGCATTCGAAAACCCTTCCCCGAATGCCGAGGAAGAGCAGGCCAGATCAAGAGCGCTCAAAACCGCAGGCATGTCGTCCCGCTGCCCGCTCCAGATCACTCGGCCTTCGAGCCCGAATTCCTTGCAGCATTCGATGAGAGAGCGACGAAGCGGCTCGGGCCCATCTCCAACGCAGACAAACCGTGCGCTGGGAATCTCGATGGCAACCGTGCGGGCAGCCTGCAAGAATCCTCTATGGTCCTTCATCGGGTCTAGGCGCGCGACGAGACCCACCAGCAACTGGTCATCACTTACGCCCCATTCGGCGCGGATGCGGCGCCGGCCGGCGTCGTCACGACGAAAGCGGTTGACATCGATGCCGTTTGGCACGACAACGATGCGGTCGCGCGGATATCCCAACGTCAGCGCTTGCCGTCTGCCGACTTCCGAATTGGCGATGATCAAATCTGGAACCCACGAAACCGCGCGCTCCAGCAAGTACGAGAAGCGGCTTGCGAGGCCGTAGTTGGCCCACTCGATGGCGGAGGCGCGTATTCCCCAGACGATTCGGGCTCTCGGCAGAACCGGTCGCAGCATGGCGAGCAGCGCATTCGCCGTCGGAAGGAAACCGTAAGCAATGGCGGGGCGCACGCGGCGCACCGCTACCACCAGTCGACACAGAAAGCGGACGACGTCCCATCGGCTGGCCTTACCAAGCGACTCCCGAGGCACGCCAGCCCGATCGAGATCCGCTCCCATGGCGCCGCCTTCGTAGAAAGTGATCACCCGCACGGGCACTCCGCGACGGTGTAACCCGGTCGCCAGTTGCACGACCTGCCGCTGGGCTCCGCCGACATCGAGCGAGCGGATCAGCAGGACGACCGGCCCGGAGATCATGGCAAGCGCGAGACGGCTATCGCTCAAAGATGCGGCGCCCGTCGAATTTCGCCTTCCAAGGGGCCGCGCTCATGCCGCCGTGGATTGCTGAGCCGCATGCTTGCTGATCCAGTTCTCGAGGAACCGAACCGGCGAGCTGTAGCCCAGGGTGGAGTGGCGGCGACTCCGGTTGTAGAAGACCTCGATGTACTCGAACAGGTCGGCCATCGCGTCGGCTCGCGTCGCGTAGGTCGTGCCGTGCACCCGCTCGTTCTTCAGGCTGTTGAAGAAGCTCTCGGTGGGCGCGTTGTGACGGGCCTCGCCCTCTCGCCTGTCGGCTCGCGAAACGTCGCGTCGCTCGTTGTCCCAGCAAACGCCCTTGCGGCTCATCGAGGCGGTCATGCCGTACTCGGCCAGCCTGGCCGTCATGGCCTGGCTGGCGTAGTGGCTGCCGCGGTCGCTGTGGAAGAGCACGCTGGCGCCCGGCTTGCGCCGGAACCAGGCCATCGTCAGCGCGTCGGTGACGATGTCGGCCGTCATCCTCGGCTTGATCGACCAGCCCACGATCTCGCGGTTGAACAGATCCAGCACGATGGCCAGGTACAGCCAGCCTTCGCCGGTCTGGATGTACGTGATGTCGCCCGTCCACACCTTGTTCGGCGCCTCGGGCGTGAAGTTGCGCGCCAGCAGGTTGGGTGCCACCGGCATCGAGTGCTTGGAGTCCGTCGTCGCC
>CALGWX010000181.1 GCA_937936215.1 uncultured Burkholderiaceae bacterium
CTTGGCCGCTTCGTCAGCGACATGCCGCGCGCCGACGTCCAGCGGCTGTGCCGTCAGACCTACACCGCCGCCACCTATAGCCACGGCCGCGCCGGCAGCGACTTCGCGCAGATCACGCCGCTGCGCTGGCTAGAGCCCGGCCGGGTGGCGCTGCTGGAGCTGTCGAACGGGCCCACGCTCGCCTTCAAGGACATGGCGATGCAGCTGCTGGGCAGCCTGTTTGAGTACGCGCTCGCCAAAACCGGAGAGCGGCTGAACATCCTTGGTGCCACCTCGGGCGACACCGGCTCGGCGGCGGAGTACGCGATGCGGGGCCGGCCGGGGATCAAGGTCTTCATGCTGTCGCCACACGGGCGAATGAGCGCCTTCCAGCGGGCGCAGATGTACTCGCTGCCGGACGCCAACATCTTCAATATCGCCGTCGAGGGCGTGTTCGACGACTGCCAGGACATGGTCAAGGCCGTTTCCAACGACCTCGAATTCAAGCGCCGGCTGCGCATCGGCACGGTGAACTCGATCAACTGGGCGCGGGTCCTGGCGCAGGTCGTCTACTACTTCAAGGGTTACTTCGCCGTCACCGTTAGCAACGAGGAGCGCGTCGCCTTCGCGGTGCCGTCCGGCAACTTCGGCAACGTGCTGGCCGGCTGGATCGCCAAGTGCATGGGGCTGCCGATCGAGCGGCTGATTTTGGCCACCAACGAGAACGACGTGCTCGACGAGTTCTTCCGCAGCGGCCGCTACCGCGTGCGCTCGGCGGCAGAGACGCAGGCCACCAGCAGCCCATCGATGGACATCTCCAAGGCGTCGAACTTCGAGCGCTACGTCTTCGACGTCGTCGGCCGCGACACGGCGACGGTGCGCGCGCTCTGGCAGCAGCTCGATGTCAGCGGCTGCTTCGACCTGGCTGGCACCGTGCACTGGAATCGGGTTCGCGCCTCCGGCTTCGTTTCCGGCCGCAGCACGCATGCCGATCGGCTGGCGACGATCCACGATCTGTACGCCCGCACCGGGCTCGTCATCGACCCGCACACCGCCGACGGGGTGAGGGTTGCGCGCGAGCATCGCGTGCCGGGCGTGCCGACGGTCTGCCTGGAAACCGCCCTGCCGGCCAAATTCGCCGAGACGATCGTCGAGGCCATCGGCCGCGGGCCGGAGCGGCCGCCCGGTTACGAGGGCATCGAGCGGCTGCCGCAGCGCTTCGAGGTGATGCCGGTGGACGTGGCGCGGCTGAAGGCTTACATCGAGGCGCACGCGGCGCCTTGAGCGACGGGCTGGGGCGAAAGATGTCGATCAGGCTGGCGGGCGGTCACACCGTTGGAGCCGTGAGGGCACCGTATGGGCGAGCGCGGGCGCCGACGCGCGGCGGGCGTTGCGGCGCATGGCAAGAAGGGCAGGGCGCGCGGGCCTGGATGGGCGTGCGGCGATGAAGATCATCGGCTTCATCGGCTACTCGAACACCGGCAAGACCACACTGATCGAGAAGCTGATCCCGCTGTTCATGGCCCGCGGGCTCACGGTGTCGACGGTGAAGAACGCGCACCATGGCTTCGACATGGACCGCCCGGGCAAGGACTCCTACCGCTACCGCGAGGCCGGCGCGCAGCAGGTGCTGATCGCCACCAGCCAGCGCTGGGCGCTGCTCACCGAGGTGCGCGGCGGACCGGCGCCGCTGGAGAGCCTGATCGCGCAACTGGCGCCGTGCGACCTGGTGCTGGTGGAGGGCTTCAAGAGCGAGGGGCAGTTTCCCCGCATCGAGGTGCGGCGCACGACCAACACCGAGCCGCCGATCTTCCCGCGCGACCCGAACGTGATCGCGATCGCCGCCGACCACGCGATCGACACGGCCTTGCCGGTCCTCGACCTGAACGACCCCGCTAAGATTGCCGCGTTCATCGTCGCGCGCCTGAAGCTCTGATGCTCACCGTCGAAGAAGCGCTGGCGCGGCTGCTCGCGCAGGTGCACCCGATCACCGACGCCGAGTCGGTGCCGACCGTCGCCGCGCACGGCCGCGTGCTCGCGCAGCCCGTGGTCTCCGGCATGGACGTGCCGCCGATGGACAACGCGCAGATGGACGGCTACGCCGTGCGCTGCGCCGACGTTGCCGCGCCAGGGGCGAGGCTGCGGGTGACGCAGCGCATCGCCGCCGGGCATCCCGGCCAGCCGCTCGAGCCGGGCACGGCGGCGCGCATCTTCACTGGCGCGCCGGTGCCGCCGGGCGCGGATGCGGTCGTGATGCAGGAGGCCACGGTCGCCGACGGCGGCCACGTCACGATCAACGAGGTGCCGAGGCCGGGGGCGTGGATCCGCCGCGCCGGCTTCGACGTGCAGCGCGGCGCCACCGTGCTCGCTGCCGGCCACCGCCTGCGGCCGCAGGACTGCGGCCTGGCGGCGTCGGTCGGCGTGGCGCGGCTGACGGTCGTGCGGCGGCCCCGGGTGGCCGTGTTCTTCACGGGCGACGAGCTGGTGATGCCGGGCGAACCGCTGCCGCCGGGGCGCATCTACAACTCCAACCGCTTTGTCCTGCGCGGCCTGCTGGAACGGCTCGGCTGCACGGTGATCGATCTCGGCATCGTGCCGGACGACTACGAGCGCACCCGCCGCGCCTTCGTGGAGGCGGCCGCGCGGGCGGACCTGATCGTCACCTCCGGCGGCGTGTCGGTCGGCGAAGAGGACCACGTCAAGCCCGCCGTGCAGGCCGAGGGCACGCTCGACCTGTGGCAGATCGCGATGAAACCGGGCAAACCGCTCGCCTTCGGCGCGGTGGCTGGGGTGCCCTTCATCGGCTTGCCGGGCAACCCGGTGTCGAGCTTCGTCACCTTCCTGCTCTTCGCGCGGCCGTTCATCTTGCGCCGGCAGGGCGTGGAGGACGTCGCGCCGAAGGCGCTGCCGCTGCGCGCCGAGTTCGACTGGCCGCGGCCCGACAAGCGGCGCGAGTTCCTGCGCGTGCGGGTGAACGCCGACGGCGCGCTGGAGATCTTCGCCAACCAGAACTCGGCCGTCTTGACCTCGACCTGCTGGGCCGACGGGCTGGTGGACCTTCCTGCCGGCGAGACGATCGCCCGCGGCCAGATCGTGCGCTACCTGCCCTTTGCGGAGCTGCTGGGATGAAGGTCACGGTGCTGTACTTCGCCCGCCTGCGCGAGGCGCTCGGCTGCGACCGCGAGACGCTGGAGTTGCCGCCGGAGGTCGCCACCGTCGGCGCCTTGCGCGCGTGGCTGATCGCGCGCGGCGCGCCGTACGCCGAGGCGTTCACCGAGATCAAGCGCATCCGCGCCGCGGTGGCGCAGGAGATGGCCGGCGACGAGGCCCGGCTTTCCGAGGGCGCCGAGGTCGCGTTCTTTCCGCCGGTGACCGGCGGCTAGGACCTGCGCGAACCTTTCTACGTGGCGCGCGCGATGACGGTCCGCATCCAGCACGAGGACTTCGACGCCAGCGCCGAGGCCGCGCGGCTGCGCGCTGGCGATCCGCGGGTGGGCGCGGTGGCGATCTTCGTCGGCGTGGCGCGCGACCGCAACGACGGCGCCGAAGTAGCCACCCTCACCCTGGAGCACTACCCGGGCATGACCGAGCGCGCGATCGAGGCCATCGTCGCGCAGGCGAAGACGCGCTGGGAGGTGCTGGAGATCCTCGTTATCCATCGCGTTGGCACGCTGAAGCCCACGGA
>CALGWX010000182.1 GCA_937936215.1 uncultured Burkholderiaceae bacterium
GCCACCGGCGTGCGCTCGCCCATCGCCATCGCCTCGCCCGCATACCCCTTGAAGTCGGCCAGCGTCACCGCACAGTCGGCCACCGGCACCTGCCAGGGGCCGACCATGGGGTCGCGGCAGTTCAGCCCGCCCACGCTGCGGTCGCCGATGGTGATCAGGAAGCTCTTGCTCGCCACCGTGGGATGGCGCAGGACATCGAGCAGCACCTGCTTCAGCTCGAAGCCGGCGGTCTCGATCGGCGGCAGTGGCATCAGCAGCCGCGCCACGTCGCGGTGCATCTTCGGCGGCTTGCCGAGCAACACCTCCATCGGCATGTCGACCGCCGGCTCGCCCTCCTCGCGCGCTACCACGAGCTGCCGCTCCTCGGTGATGCGGCCGATCACCGCATAAGGCGCCCGCTCGCGCTTGCAAATCCAGTCGAAGGCGGGGAGATTTTCCGGCGCCACCGCCAGCGCGTAGCGCTCCTGCGATTCGTTGCACCAGATCTCCAGCGGGCTCATGCCGCTTTCCTCGACCGGCACCTTGGCCAGTTCGAAGCGGGCGCCGCGGTGCGCGCTGTCGGCAAGCTCCGGCATCGCGTTCGACAGCCCCCCGGCGCCGACGTCGTGGATCGACAGGATCGGGTTGTCCTCGCCGAGCATCCAGCAGCGGTCGATCACCTCCTGCGCGCGGCGCTGCATCTCGGCGTTGCCGCGCTGCACGGAGTCGAAGTCGAGCTGCTCGGTGTTGCTGCCTCCGCCCATGCTGGAGGCCGCGCCGCCGCCCAGGCCGATGCGCATGCCGGGGCCGCCCAGCTGGATCAGCAGCGTGCCGGGCGGCAATCCCAGCTTTTGCGTCTGGTCGGCACGGATCGAGCCGATGCCGCCGGCGATCATGATCGGCTTGTGGTAGCCGTAGCGGGTGCCGCCGACGTTGGCCTCGAAGCTGCGGAAGTAACCGACGAGGTTCGGCCGGCCGTACTCATTGTTGAACGCCGCGGCGCCGATTGGCCCCTCGATCATGATCGAAAGCGCCGTGCTGATCCGCGACGGAAAGCCGTAGTCGCGCTCACTCGCGGCGCCGCCGGCGACATCGCTGTCGTTTTCCCAGCGCATGCGGAAGTCCGGCAGCCGCAGGTGCGAGACCGAAAAGCCGCACAGGCCGGCCTTCGGCTTGGCGCCGCGCCCGGTGGCACCCTCGTCGCGGATCTCGCCGCCGGCGCCGGTGGCCGCGCCGGGAAACGGCGAGATCGCCGTGGGGTGGTTATGCGTCTCGACCTTGAAGACGAAGTGCGTCAGCTCCTCGCGGGCGGAAAACGCGGTGCCGATGGCGTCACTGCGCTCGCTGCGCGGATACAGCCTGCGCGCCACGCCGCCTTCGATCACCGCCGCGTTGTCGGCATAGGCAACGACCGTGCCCTGCGGTGCCGCCTCGTGGGTGCTGCGGATCATCGCGAACAGGCTCGCGGGCTGCGCCTGCCCGTCGATGGTCCAGCGGGCATTGAAGATCTTGTGCCGGCAATGCTCGGAGTTGGCCTGCGCGAACATCATCAGCTCGACGTCGGTCGGATCGCGCCGCATCGCGGTGTAAGCGTCGAGCAGGTAGTCGATCTCGTCGTCCGACAGCGCCAACCCCATCTCGCGATTGGCCTGCACCAGCGCCGCGCGCCCCTGCGCCTGCACGGGGATGCGCGCCATCGGCTTGGCCGGCAGCTCGCGGAAGAGCTGTGCGACGTCGGCGTCGGCCGCCAGCACCGTTTCGGTCATCCGGTCGTGCAGCAGCGCGGCCACGCGTTGCGCCGCCTCGTGCTCCAGCGGCCGGCGGCCGAAGAAGCCGCCCTTGGCGAGCAGGCTGTAGCGCGTGCCGCGCTCGATGCGCAGCACCCGCGCCAGGCCGCAGTTGTGAGCGATGTCGGTCGCCTTGCTGGCCCAAGGCGAGATCGTCCCCAGGCGTGGCACCACCAGCCACTGCGCGGCCGGTTCGCCTTCGAGCGGCGGCGCCGGCTCGCCGTAGTCGAGCAGCGCCGTCAGGCGCGCGTGTTCGTGCTCATCGAGCGGCCCGCGCGTATGCACGAAGTGCACGTGCTGGGCGTGGATACCGACGGCAGCCGGCACGATGGCCTGCACGCGCGCCAGCAGGCCACGGGCGCGAAACGCGGACAGCGCGCCGGGGCCGTCGAGCGCGAAGTGGTGATCGTGTGGGGACATGCGGGGCGCGCGTCGCAGCCGCGAGCAGAATGATGAGCCAGCGCCGACGCGGGCGCAGTATAGACGTTGCCCTCAGTCACGCAGAGGCCACAGATCGTGCCTCGGCTGGGCTGGCGCTTCGCTTCAGCGCGTGGCCTGGATGCTGTTCGGCCGCGACGTGCGCCCTTGGTCGGGCTTCAGTCGCGCCGCCCTCAGAGCGCGCTGTCGATCAGGTCCCCGGTGGCGAGCGCGCTGAGCAAGGCGCGGTTGCACTCGCCCAGCGGCAGGGCCACGGTGTCCAGCGTTTCCAGCACGCGCACGGGATCGGAGCGCTCGATTGACTCGACCAGCGACAGGTACCACGCGTGCGGCCCCTGGCGGTGCAGGATCGCGTCGACCACGTTCTCCGGCAGCAAGATGCGGTCGAAAAGCTGATCGAACGGCACACCGGTGACCCGATCGAGCAGCGAGAACGCGCCAGTGATGAACAGTTCGTCGCGCAGGTCGCTGTCGTCCTCCCCGGCCAGCGATTCCAGGAACAGGCCGCGGCGGATCGACGCGTGCATCAGCGGGAAGGCGTTGGCATTCTTGGTGGCCGTGGCCAGCAGCATCGACAGCCAGCGCGCCATCTTCTTGTACCCCAGCATCATCACCGCCTGGCGGAAGCTGGTGATGCGCACCGTGAGCCCGAAGGCCGCCGAGTTGACCAGACGCAGTAGCTTGAAGGCGATGACGGGGTCGCGCTTCAGTTCGTGCTCGATCTTCGACAGCGGCGCGTCATTGCGCACGAGCCGCAGCAGTTCGAGCACCACGGCCTGCTCGGTCTGCAGCGTCCTGCCGGCCTGGGCGACCGACGCATCCAGCGGCCAGCCCACCGAGGCGGCAGCGCCGCGGATGAACGCGGAGTCGACCTCGTTGACGTTGCGCACGCCGGTGATGACGAAGGGCAGGCGCCGCTGCACGCCGGCGGGCG
The DNA here is from genome assembly GCA_937936215.1 of uncultured Burkholderiaceae bacterium. Lineage (GTDB taxonomy): Bacteria > Pseudomonadota > Gammaproteobacteria > Burkholderiales > Burkholderiaceae_F > JADJWR01. Next base: position 3,139 of record CALGWX010000182.1, read on the forward strand.
CCGCCGTCGGCGTCCCGTCGGGATTGACCCGCCGGTCCTCGCTGATGTGGACGATCGCGTACTGGAAACAGGACAGCAGCGCCGGCGGCAGCGGCGCCTTGGCCCGGCCGCGCAGCGCCAGCTTCTTGCCATCGCGAAACAGGGTGCGCACGGCGTTCTGCAGCACCGGGTCTTCCAGCTGCGCGCCCGGGATTTCGAGCACCGCATTGGCCGGCGCCTGCCAGCCGGTGAGCGATTCCTCGATGGTGGTGTTCAGCGGTGCGATCAGCGTCGGCGGGCCTTGCGTCGGCCAGACGTGGTTCAGGTCCGCCAGCAATTCGCCGAGCTCGACGCGGCGTTGCGTGCTCGCCGACAGCAACGTCAGCCGGTTGCCGATCGCCTTGCGGTTACGGTCGATCAGCGGCGCGTAGCACAAGGCCACGCCATTGAGCGCGCGGCCTACCCCGGTCGAAACCTTCTCAGGAGCGTTCATCTCTGCACGACTGCGCGCTGCCCTCGCTTCGGGGTAAGCCACGACGAGCACGATTATCTGGGCCGCCGGCCGCGGCCTAACGCCGGAATTGCCGGCGCCCGCCGCCGGTATTGCTGCGATCGCTCAGCAATCGGGCTTGCCGAAACCGCCGCCGCCCGGCGTCTCGATCACGAACACGTCGCCGGGCCCGACCTCGACGCTGCCGATGTGCGACAAATGCTCGACGCGGCCGTCGGCGCGCTCGACGTAGTTGCGCCCTGGTTGCCCCGGCTCGCCGCCAGCGAGCCCAAAGGGCGCGACGAGGCGGTTGTTCGACAGGATCGACGCCGTCATCGGTTCCAGAAACCGCACCCGGCGGGTGCCGCCGCTGCCGCCGTGCCAGCGGCCGCGGCCGCCGGAGCCGTGACGGATCTCGTAGCTGTCCAGCCGCACCGGGAAGCGGAACTCGAGCACCTCGGGGTCGGTGAGGCGCGAGTTGGTCATGTGCGTCTGCACGACGTCGGTGCCGTCGAAGCCTTCCTTCGACTCGGCGCCGGCGGCGAGGTCGCTGATGCCCGCACCGGAGCCGCCGGAGATCGTCTCGTAATACTGGTGCCGCGCGTTGCCGAACGTGAAGTTGTTCATCGTGCCCTGGCTGGAGGCCAGCACGCCGAGCGCGCCGAAGAGGGCATTGGTGATGCAGCTCGAGGTCTCGACGTTGCCGGCGACCACGGCCGCCGGGTAGCGCGGGTTGAGCATCGAGCCTTCCGGAATGACGATGCGCAAGGGCTTCAGGCAGCCGGCGTTCAGCGGGATCTCGTCGTCGACCAGGGTGCGGAACACGTACAGCACCGCCGCAACGCAGACCGCGGAGGGCGCGTTGAAGTTGTTCGGCAACTGCGCCGAGGTGCCAGTGAAGTCGATGGTGGCCGAGCGCGCGGCGCGGTCGACGGTGATCCTGACTCGGATCAGCGCGCCGTTGTCGAGCCGGTAGTCGAAGGCGCCGTCGCGCAGCACGGTGATCACGCGCCGCACCGATTCCTCGGCGTTGTCCTGCACGTGGCGCATGTACGCCTGCACGACGTCGAGCCCGAACTGGTCGACCATGCGCAGCAGTTCCTCGCGCCCTTTCTCATTGGCGGCGATCTGCGCCTTCAGGTCGGCGAGGTTCTGCTGCGGGTTGCGCGCCGGGTACGGGCCGCCGGTGAGGATGGCCAGGCACTCGGCCTCGCGCAGCCGCCCGGGCCGGTCGACGCCCTGCCCTTCAACCAGCTTGAAGTTCGTGAACAGCACGCCTTCCTCGTCGAGCGAGGTGGAAAACGGCGGCATCGACCCCGGCGTGATGCCGCCGATGTCAGCATGGTGGCCGCGCGAGCCGACGTAGAACAGGATCTCGCGCCCGGCGCGGTCGAACACCGGCGTGATCACGGTGACGTCCGGCAGGTGCGTGCCGCCGTGGTACGGGTCGTTGATCACGTAGCAGTCGCCGGGAACCATTTTGCCGGCGTTCTCGCGCATCACCGTCTTGATCGACTCGGACATCGAACCCAGGTGCACCGGCATGTGCGGCGCGTTGGCGATGAGGTTGCCCTCGCCGTCGAAGAGCGCGCAGGAAAAGTCCAGCCTCTCCTTGATGTTGACCGAGTAGGCGGTGTTCTGCAGCCGCATCCCCATCTGCTCGGCGATCGACATGAACAGGTTGTTGAAGATCTCCAGCAGCACCGGGTCGACCTGGGTGCCGATCGCCTGCGCCGCCTTGCGCGGCACGATCCGCGTGAGCACCAAGTGGTCGAGCGCGGTCACCTCGGCGCGCCAGCCGGGCTCGACCAGCGTGGTCGCGTTGCGCTCGGCGATGATCGCCGGGCCATCGATCGCGTCCCCCGGCCGCGTGTCCTCGCGCACGTAAAGCGGCGTGTCGTGCCAGCCGCCGTCGAAGTAGGTCTGCACGATGCGCGCGGCACGCAGGCCGCCGTCGCGCGGCGGCGGCGCCGTGGCTTGCTCGTCGGCTCCGTCGCCGGTGCCGATGGCCTCGACCGACACCGCCTCGATGATCAGGCGCCGCTCCGGCATCAGGAACGAGAAGCGGCTGCGGTAGCCGGCCTCGAAGGCGGCGCGCATCGCCTCCGCGGGTCCGTAATCGACCGCCAGCGCGGTGTCGGTGCCCTCGTACTTCAGGTGCGCACGCGCCACCCGGCGGATGCGCTCGGGGGCCACTGCCTGCCGCTGCAGTTCCGCGGCGGCGGCGTCGCCGAGCTTGGCCACCGTGGCGGCGACCTCGGGCATCGCGCTTTCCGCCAGCGGCAGCTCCACGGTGGTCTCGCGCATCGCCGTCTGGTCGGCCAGCCCCATGCCGTAGGCCGACAGCACGCCGGCGAGCGGGTGGGCGAAGATGCGCGTCATCGCCAACTGGTCGGCCACCGCGCAGGCGTGCTGGCCGCCGGCGCCGCCGAAGACGGTCAGCGTGTACTTCGTCACGTCGTGGCCGCGCTGCACCGAGATCTTCTTGATCGCCTCGGCCATGTTGCGCACGGCGATGTCGAGGAAACCGGCGGCGACCTCCTCGGGGCTCTTGCGCGTGCCGGTGGCCGCGGTTATTTCCTCGGCGAGCGCGCGGAACTTCGCCACCACGATGTCGCGGTCGAGCGGCTGGTCGCCGTGCGGGCCGAAGACGTGCGGGAAAAAATCGGGCTGGATGCGGCCCAGCATCACGTTGGCGTCGGTCACCGCCAGCGGCCCGCCGCGGCGATAGCAGGCCGGCCCCGGGTTGGCGCCAGCGGAATCCGGCCCCACGCGCAGCCGCGCGCCATCGAAGTGCAGGATCGAGCCGCCGCCCGCGGCGACCGTGTGGATGCTCATCATCGGCGCCCGCATCCGCACGCCGGCCACCAGGGTGTCGAACTCGCGCTCATACTCGCCGGCGTAGTGCGACACGTCAGTCGAGGTGCCGCCCATGTCGAAGCCGATCACGCGCTCGAAGCCCGCCATGCGGCTGGTGCGCACCATGCCGACGATGCCGCCGGCGGGACCGGAGAGGATCGCGTCCTTGCCCTGGAAGCGGTGCGCGTCGGTGAGCCCGCCATTGCTCTGCATGAACAGCAGGCGGGTGCCCGGCAGCTCGCTCGCCACCTGCGCGACGTAGCGGCGCAGGATCGGCGACAGATACGCATCGACGACCGTGGTGTCGCCGCGCGCCACGAGCTTCATCATCGGGCTCGCCTCGTGCGACACCGACACCTGCGTGAAGCCGGCCTCGCGCGCCAGTGCCGCCGCGCGCGCCTCGTGCTGCGTGTAGCGGTAGCCGTGCATGAACACGATCGCGCAGCCGCGGAACCCGGCGTCGTGCGCGGCCTTCAGGTCCGCCGCCAGCCGGGGCTCGTCCAGCGGCGCGACCACTTCGCCGCGGGCGCCGATGCGTTCGTCGGCCTCGACCACCCGCGAGTAGAGCAACTCCGGCAGCACGATGTGGCGGTCGAACAGCCGCGGTCGGTTCTGGTAGGCGATCCGTAGCGCGTCGCGGAAGCCCCGCGTGATGACCAGCACCGTCGGCTCGCCCTTGCGCTCCAGCAGCGCGTTGGTGGCCACGGTGGTGCCCATCTTCACCGCCTCGATCGCCGCGGTCGGAATCGGTGCCTCTGGCGCCACCCCCAGCAGGTGGCGGATGCCGGCCACGGCGGCGTCGCGGTACTGCTCGGGGTTGTCCGACAGCAACTTGTGGGTGACGAGCTTTCCGTCCGGTCTACGGGCGACGATGTCGGTGAAGGTGCCGCCACGGTCGATCCAGAACTGCCACTGGCCCTGCGCCATCCTGCAATCTCCCTCAGGCCACGATCGGAAGCGATCGGACCGCGTACTCGTGGGTCAGGCTGCGGCCGCGTCGCGGATCGACGATCGCCAGCCGAAGGCGCGGCGTCGGCCGGACCCCACGAGCACCCGCGTCGGGGCGCACCGCGAGCGTGCCGCAGAACATCGCCAAGCCGTCGCCGACGCCGCTCGCGCCGGCAAAGCCGTCGACCAACTGCATCAGTGGCCTGATGCTCGCCAGCGTTCCCTCTTGGTAGGCGACCCACCGGCCGCCCTCGTGCACTTCAGAGCGCAACACGAGTTCGTCGGCGTAGGCAGCCACGTCGTCCCAGGCCCAGGCCTGGGCGGCCACCGGCTTGGCGCACATCTGCTTCGACACCGCCACCGAATACGCCTCCACCTTGCGGTCGGTGTGGTCCGAGCCCACCGTCAGCCACCAGCGGCCGTGGGCGCGCAGCAGCACCGGTTCGACCTCGCCAGAGCTGTCCTCACCCAGCACTTCGATCTGCGCCGACTGCGTGAGCAGTGTGTGGCTGACGCGGTAGTACAGCGGCACGGCCGACGGCCGCGGCACGCCGATGCGGGCCAGTTCCTCGATGTGGTGCTCGATCGCGGCGGCGTCGCGGCCCGTCCATCCGGCGATCACCAGCGTATTCACGTCCAACGCCAGCGCGGCGCTGCCAGGTCGATCGAAACTGAGCGAACTCATTGCGCGATCACAGTCGGGAGCCACAGCGCGATGCCGGGAAACACCGCCAGCAGCCCCAGCAGGAGGAACAGCGCGACGACGAAGGGCGCCGCGCCAACGATGACATCGTTGAGCGAACCGCCGGCGCGCAGGTTGTGCACGACGAACAGGTTCAGCCCCACCGGCGGCGTGATCAGCGCCGTCTCCACCAGCACGATGACGACGATGCCGAACCAGACCATGTCGAAGCCCAGCGCCGCCATCACCGGCGCGATCACCGGGATGGTGGTGATCATCAGCGACAGCGTCTCCATGAAGCAGCCGAGGACGACGTAGAAGACGATCACCGCCAGCAGCATCTCCCACTTGGACAGGCCAAGGTTCTGCACCGCGTCGGTCAGCCGCGTGGTCAGGCCGATCGACGACATTACGAAGTTGAGGAAGTAGGCGGCCACGATGATTAGCATGATCATGCCCGTGGAGCGCATCGTGCCGAGCAGCGCCAGGCGCAACATGCCCCAGTTCAACGCACGGTTCCACCACGCCAGCAGCAGTCCGGCCATCACGCCGAGCGCCGCGGCTTCGGTCGGCGTCGCCAGGCCGGCGTAGATCGAGCCGACCACGACCAGGAAGATCCCGAGCGGCGGCAGCAGGTGAATCAGCCCTGCGATGCAGACCGCGAGCGTGGCCTGGATCCTTTGTCCACCCCATGCCGGCCGCCAAGCGCAGGCCAACGCGACGATCAGCATGAAACTCAGCGCCAGCAGCACGCCCGGCACGATGCCGGCGAGATACAGCTTTGGCACCGACGTGTTGGTCAGCACCGCGTAGATGATGATGTTGATCGATGGCGGGATGAGGATGCCGAGCGTGCCGCCCGCCGCCAGCGTGCCGAGGAAAAGCCGCTCGCTGTAGCCGTAGCGGCGGGCCTGCGGCAGCGCCACCGTGCCGACGGTGGCTGCCGTGGCCACGCTGGAGCCCGAGGTGGCGGCAAACAGCGCGCAGGCGGCGATGTTCGAGTGCATCAGTCCGCCGGGCAGCCACGACAGCCAGTTCGCCAGCGCCGAGTACATGCGCTCGGCCAGTCCCGAGCGCAGCAGCAATTCACCCAGCAGGATGAACATCGGCAGGGCCACCAGCAGAAACTCGTTGCTCGAGCTCCAGGCGATCTCGCCCGCTGCACGCGAGACCGGCAGGAAGGCGAAGAGCTGGGCCAGGATCATGCCGAGCACGCCCAGCGAGGCCGCCACGGGGATCGCCAGCGCCATCAGCACCAGCAGGGTGAGCAGTGCGGTCGGGATCATCGCGGCGCGGCGAGGCGTGCCTTGGCTGTTTGCAGTTCGTCTGCAGCCTCGTCCTGCACGGAGCGCGCGCCGATCAGGCGGTTGACGGTGGCGAGGTCACCGGCCGCGAACGCCGCCACCGAGCGCGCGAGCAGCAGCAGGCCGCACGCCACGAACCAGCCGTAGCCGGCCCACCAGAGCGTCAGGGGGATGGCCAGCGGCGCGCCGAGCGACGAGTTCGAGCGGGAGCCGATCTGCCATGCATAGCTCATCACCGCCCAGCCGTACCAGGCCACGAGGCTGGCAAAGGCGAGCAGCGCCAGCAGCGCCAGCAGATCGCAGCCGGCGGCAACCCGTCGCGGCAGGTGCTGGTAAAGGGCGTCGATCCGCACGTTGCCGCGACTGAGCATCACGAAGGCGAAGGCCCAGGTCGAACCAATGGCCAGCGCGTAGCCGGAAAGCTCGTCGGCGCCGCCGACCGTCACCGCGGTGAACTTGCGCAGCAGGACGTCGACCGAGACCAGGCCGGCCGAGGCGAGGATCAGCACCCCGCCCGCAAGCGCGGCCGCCGACGAGGCCCGGTCGGCGGCGCGCAGCGCCGCTTCCAGCGCGCGGCTCATCGGCATGCCCTGCCGTCGCGGCTACTTCTTGGCCGTGACGCCGGTCTCTTTGCCCACGGTGGCGTTGAAGTCCGCGACACAGGCGGCCGAACAGCGGGCCGCCCACTTGGGCAGCGTGACCTCGACGATGGTCTTGCGCAGCAGTTCGCGGTCGGCGGCGCTGGGCTGCACGACCTTCATCCTGCCTTTCTGGCCCATGGTGCACTTGTCGGTGCCGGCATTGCACTCGTAGCCCTGCACCGTGAACGTTTCGGCGGCATCCCAGACGCTCTTCTCCAGGCCCTGGATCTCCTTGCTCAGGAAGGCGCGCACCTCCGGCTTGTAGCCGGCCCAAGCCTTGCCGTTGACCGCATAGACGATCTGGTTCCACGACAGCGGCAGCGCCAGCAGATGGGTGGTGACCTCGTGCCACTTGGCCAGATTGCCCGACAGCGAACCGGTGATCGCGCAGTCGACCGTCTTGTTCTGCAGCGCCGGCACCACTTCGCCGAAGGCCATCGTCACCGGCGTGCCGCCGAGCGCCTCGACCAGTTCCGACAGCGAACGCCCCGCCACCCGGACCTTCTTGCCCTTGATGTCCGCCAGCCCCTTGATCTCGCCGTTGCAGAAAAGGACCTGCGCCGGATAGGTGCCGAAGCCGAGCAACTCGACGTTGAACTTCTCCCGGTACAGCTTCACGTAGACCGGGCGGGTTGCCTCCGTCACGCGGCGCGCGGTGGCCACGTCGGGCAGCAGGCCGGCCAGATCGACCATCTCGTTGGCCGGGTCGTCGGCCGCGAGGTAGGAGATGACGGTGGCGCCGATCTCGACCACCCCCTGCCCCATCAGGCGCAGCACCTCGGGCCCTTTCAGGCCCATTTCGTTGAAACCCTTGATCTCGGTGGTGATCGCGCCCCCGGAGCGCTCGGGCACCGTCTTGGTCCAGAACGGCACCTCGTAGTCCTTGTACTGCGGCAGGTTGGAGATCGAGCCGACGACACGCAGGTGCGTCTTGGGCAGGGTCTGCGCCGGGACGGCGGCGGGCAACATCGCAGCGACGGCGACCGCGATGGCGGGAATGATGCGTTTCATGGTCTCCTCCTGACGAAAGGGTGCTTCGCTCCGGCGACTGGCCGCGACGTTAGAACACGGCCAGCCGTTCGTTCAGCAAATCGGTCACCAGCATGCAGCCTGGCGCGTGGGTGATGGCCAGCGGCAGGCGCGCGGCCGCGAGCGCGGCCTGCGGCGTCACGCCGCAGGCCCAGAACACAGGCACCTCGCCGGCGCGAACCTCGATGCGGTCGCCATAGTCCGGCCGCTCGAGAGCGTCGATGCCGATGGCCTTCGGGTCGCCCAAGTGCACCGGCGCGCCATGCACGCTCGGGAAACGGGACGTGATCTGAACCGCCCGAATCGCGTCGGGCGGCGAGAACGGCCGCATGGTGACCACCAGCGGGCCGCTGAACGGGCCCGCCGGCGTGGTGGCGATGCCGGTCCGGTACATCGCGACGTTGTCGCCGCACGTGATGTGGCGCAAGGGCACGCCGGCCGCCAGCAGCGCCTGCTCGAACGAGAAGCTGCAGCCGAGCACGAAGCTGACGAGGTCGTCGCGCCAGAGCGCCGTGATGTCGGTGGGTTCGCTTTCGAGCTGGCCGTGGCGCCAGACGCGATAGCGCGGCACATCGGTGCGGATGTCGAGGTCCGCGCCCAAGGTGGGAAGCCGCGGCTCGCCGGCGTCGCTCACCGCAAGCAGCGGACAGGGCTTGGGATTGCGCTGGCAGTACAGCAGGAAGTCGTAGGCGTGCTCGCGCGGGACGATGACCACGTTGCCCTGGACGTATCGAGGCGCTGCACCGACCGTGTGCCCACTGAGCGTGCCGCTTCGGGCAGCGTGGCGGACGGCGACGCCGGTGGGCAGGGATTCGGGCATGGCAGTCATCGACGCCGCGCAAATTCGTTGCAAACGCGGCGCACTCTGCGCCCGCCCGCTTTGCGCCGTCAATCAACTTTTTCTTTTGACCGCTGATAAGCGCGGCGGCGCCGGGGGCTGCGCGACGTCCGGCCGGGCGGCGGCGAGGAACTCGGCGCAGACGAGCTCGGCCAGCGCGATCAGTTCGTCGACCTCGGCCAGCGCGGGCTCGGCGCGCTGGCTGGCGAACACCGGCAGGGGCGGCAGCGGCGGGTCGACGTCGAGCAGCACCAGTTCGCCACGCTCGACCTCCCGCTGCACCACCGCCACCGGCAACGGCGCCACGCCGAAGCCGGTCTTGGCCAGTTCGATCATCGCTGCCAGCGAGGAAAAGAAGCTCACCTTCAGCGGCGTGCGCAGTTCGCCGCCGCTGGCGGCAGCCAGCACGCTGCGATAGACGACCGATTCCCGCTGGAAGCTGATGATCGGCCACTCGGCCAGATCGGCCAGACGCAGGGTGCCGGGCGCCAGCGGCAACGAGGCCGCGGCCACCCAGCGCATCGCCAGCATGGCGATGCCGCGGTTCTCGATGAAGCCCTCGCTGATGGCCTCGGTCTGGAATGCCACGTCGAGGCGGCCGCGCAGCAGCTCGTCGCGAAGCCGAGGTGAGGTGTCCGACTGCAGTTCGATGGTGATCTGCGGATAGCGGCGGGAGAAGCGCGACAGCAGCGCCGGCAGCCACGTGTGCACCACCGTTTCCATCACGCCGATGCGCAGCGTGCCCGAGGACACCTGCGGCGAACCCACCGCGGCGCGCATCTTGGCGTGCAATTCGAGCATCGACTCGGCCATCGGCAGCAGCTCGGTGCCCTGGAAAGTCAGCGTCACCGAGCGCCGGTCGCGCTCGAACAGGCGCACCCCGAGTTGCTCCTCCAGCGTCGCGATGCGGCTGGAGATGCCCGCCTGCGTGGTGCACAGCTTGTCCGCGGCCGCCTTGAAGCTCGACAGGCGGGCAACCCAGACGAAGGCTTCGAGGAAACGCAGGTTCATGTCGAACGCGGACTCGACCGCGGGCTCCTCCGGCTGCCGTGCCGGCGCCGCTTACGGCGACCGCGCGCCGCGACCGCTCCCGCCAGCGGCTTCGATGCTTGCGATTGTGCCAACTTCCGCCGAACGCGCGCGGACGGCCATTGGCGGGGGCGTGGAAAACCGCCGCCGGTCTGCGGACCACGTGACGTGCGGGCGGTCTTCGCGCGACAAAACTTCCAAGCCGGTTCAGCCCGCTGCCCACTTGATGCCGACCATCGTCCACGACCCGCCCCGGCTGTGCGTCAGCACCCCTTCATGGTGCGCGTCTTGCACAGCGGCAGTGCACTGCAACTGCCCGGCATGAACTGGACGAGTCCCCCAAAGTCGCGTAAAAGCCTCGCCCTTCCCGCATCGGTTGCGACGGGCGATCCCCCGCCCGGGGCCATGCGCTAGATTTTTGGAACGCAACAACCAAACTTCGCCAAGGAGGCTTCATGAAGATTGTCCGTTTTCTGGTCGCCGCTGCAGCCGCGGTGGCTACTTTTGCCGCCGCTGCCCAAGTCAAATGGGACATGCCCACCGGCTATCCGGTGGCCAACCCGCACACGGTCACGCTGTCGCAACTGGCCAAGGACATCGAGTTCGAGACCAAGGGCAAGCTGAAGATCGTCGTGCACCCCGGCGGGTCGCTGTTCAAGGCGCCGGAGATCATGCGCGCGGTCGAAACGGGCCAGGCGCAGATGGGCGAGGTGCTGATGAGCCTGCTGGTCAACCAGAACCCGGTGTGGGGCGTCGACTCGCTGCCCTTCCTGGCTACCAGCTTCGACGAGGCCTACAAGCTGTGGCAGGCGCAGCGCCCCGTGGCGGAGCAGATCCTGGCCAAGCGCGGCGTCAAGCTGCTCTATGCGGTGGCGTGGCCGCCGCAGGGCATCTACGCCAAGAAGGAGCTGAAGTCCGCCGCCGACATGAAGGGCCTGAAGTGGCGCGCCTACAACCCGGCCACGACCAAGATCGCCCAGGTGGTCGGCGCCACGCCGCTCACCATCCAGGCGGCCGAACTGTCGCAGGCGCTGGCCACCGGCGTGGTCGACTCGACGATGACCTCGGGCGCCACCGGCGTGGACTCGAAGATCTGGGAATCGCTCACCCACTATCACCGCGTCAACGCCTGGCTGCCGAAGAACATGCTGGTGGTCAACCAGAAGGAGTTCGACAAGCTCGACAAGGAAACGCAGGCGATCGTCGTGCGCCTGGCCGCGGAGGCCGAGAAGAAGGGCTGGGAGCGGATGCGTGCCTATGACGACGAGTCGGTGGGCATCCTGCAGAAAAATGGGATGAAGATCGTCACGCCCACGCCGCAACTGATGGCCGACATGAAGAAGATCGGCGACGAGATGGTGGCCGACTGGATCAAGCAGTCCGGCGCCGACGGCCAGAAGATCCTCGACGCCTACCGCCGCGCGGTGCCGGCCAAGAAGTAGCCACCCTCCGCCGCTGCGACGCGCCCCCATTGCGACGGGGGCGCCGCGGCCGCATGCGATGAAGACGCCGCTCACGCCGCTGTACCAGCTTTTCGGCGTCCTCGGCGCGCTGTTCATCCTCGCCACGCTGCTGCTGCAGCTGTTCGCGATCTTCGGCCGCATGGCGGGCGTGACCCTTGGCGGCCACGACGCCTACGCCGGCTACTTCCTCGCCGCCGGCAGCTTCCTGACGCTGGCCCATGCGCTGAAGCGCGGCGACCACATCCGAGTCACGTTGATCATCAGCCGCTTCGAAGGCAAGGCGCGGCTGGCGATCGAGGTCTTCTGCCTGGCGGTCGCCACCTTCCTGTCGGGCTACTTCGCCTTCTACGCCGGCAAGCTCGCCTGGGGCTCCTGGCGCTTTGGCGAAGTGTCGACCGAGATCGACGCCACCCCGCTATGGATCCCGCAGCTGTCAATGGCGCTCGGCGTCACCGCGTTGTTTCTCGCATTTGTCGAAGAACTGATCGTCGTGCTGCGCACCCACCGCCTGCCGCCGCCGCGGCCTGGCACCGGGCTGGAGTGACGATGGACGCGTGGGCGGCGTTGGTCCTGATCGCGCTGATGCTGGCGATCCTGGGCGCCGGCGTCTGGATCGGCATCGGCGTGCTCGGGGTGGCGTGGCTGGCGATGACGCTGTTCACCGACCGCATGGCCGGCGACAGCCTGGCGCTGACGGTGTGGGGATCGCTGTCGAGCTGGACGCTGACCGCGCTGCCGCTGTTCATCTGGATGGGCGAGATCCTGCTGAAGACGAAGCTGTCCGAGGGGCTGTTCCGGGGCCTGGCGCCGTGGATGCAGCGGGTGCCGGGGCGGCTACTGCACTCGAACATCGTCGGTTGCACGATCTTCGCCGCGGTGTCCGGCTCCTCGGCCGCCACCTGCGCCACCATCGGCAAGATGTCGCTGCCGGAGCTGCGCCGCCGCGGCTACCCGGAGATCATGTCGGTGGGCACGCTCGCCGGCGCCG
>CALGWX010000183.1 GCA_937936215.1 uncultured Burkholderiaceae bacterium
ATCCGGCAGCGCGATGGCCGGGAGGGCCTGGCGGCCGTGCAGCACCCGGTTGGCGGCCAACCGGTCGGCATGGCCCGGGCAGCGACAGACGGCCGGAGCGGCGTCGAGTGCTATCCAGCCCGCGGCGGCGAACGCTGAAGAAAAAGAACCCCGCAGGGGGGTGCGGGGTTCTGAAATCCGCCTCTTCGGAGGAGAGGGGGGAGGAGGAGAGGCGGACACTGCAAAGAGCGAAGGTTCCGGAACCGGCGCAGCCGTCAGGCCGAGGCTTCCAGCGCGCTCCGAAGCTTCTGCAAAGCTTTGACCTCGATCTGGCGAATCCGTTCCGCAGAGACGCCGAACTCGTCGGCGAGGTCGTGCAGCGTGGCCGTGCCGACGTTGCCGTCCTCGTCCTCGTCCAGCCAGCGGGCCTCGATGATGCGGCGGCTGCGGCCATCGAGTGTGGCGAGTGCGCGGCGTACGCCATCGGTCTGCATCAGCTCGTACCGCCGCCGTTCCAGCACCTGCGTCGGCTCGGCGTCGTTGTCGGCAAGATAGGCGATCGGTGCGAATTCCTCCTCGCCTTCCTCGCCGCGACCTTCCAGCGACAGGTCAGCGCCGGTCATCCGCGTTTCCATCTCGGACACTTCTTCCGGCTTGACGTTCAGTTCGCGCGCGATGTGCGCCACCTCGTCCTGAGACATCGTGCCGGTGCCCTGCTTCATGCTGCGCAGGTTGAAGAAGAGCTTGCGCTGCGCCTTGGTGGTGGCGACCTTGACCAGCCGCCAGTTGCGCAGGATGAACTCGTGGATCTCCGCCTTGATCCAGTGCAGCGCGAAGGACACCAGCCGCACGCCGCGCTCCGGGTCGAAGCGCTTGACCGCCTTCATCAGGCCGATGTTGCCTTCCTGGATCAGATCGGCATGGGGCAGGCCATAGCCGAGGTAGTTGCGCGCCACCGAAACCACCAGCCGCAGGTGCGACAGCACCAGCTGCCGCGCCGCGTCCAGGTCGTTGCGCTCGCGAAAGGCGCGCGCCAGCGCCAACTCCTGCTCGGCCGTCAGCATCGGCACCTGGTTCACCGCCGCGATGTAGGCGTCGAGGCTGCCCAAGCTGCCGGGGTGCAGCGCCAGCGCGCCAGCTTGGAACGGAACCAGAGAGGTGCGATCCGCCATCAAGTGATCTCCTTTTGTAGCCATGTTAGCACTCGACCATCGCGAGTGCCAACGCATAGACCGGCGAGTCGAAAGATGGTTCAGTCGCGAGGCTTGTTCAAAAATATTTAATAGAACAACGGCTTAGACGAATTCTGCAGCGCGGCCGGATCCGGCGGGGGAGTCGGCGGCTTTGAAACGGCTGCAGGGCCGGCCGGGAAAGGCCCCCATCCGGGTCGTTGCCGGTGCCGTCTGCCCAGTCGATCAGGCCCGCTCGAAACAGACGCAGCGTTGGCTGATCGGGGACCGCCGGGACCGCCGTCGGCCTGCCGCGGCTTTCAGGGGTGGCTGGCCCGGCCGAGTGCGATGCAGTGGCGACGTCTGCGGCACCCGGTAGGGCAGGTCACCAGGCGGTGCTGGCTCGATCCTTGGAGAAGCGTTGACCATGCCGGCAGACGACATGCCAAGAGCGCCGAGTGCCGCTGCGCCCGCGGTAAAGTCCGGCGGCCATGCGCGGGCGATCGCCGTGTCACGCCCGCGTCATCGCTGCCGCCTATGGTCAAGATCAAGTCCCAAAAACCGCCCAAGAAGGACGCACCGATCGCCACCCGGGCGCGAACGCCGGCGGCGCCTCCGCCGGACCGGTTCCTCAATCGCGAACTGTCGCAACTGGCCTTCACCGAGCGGGTGCTGGCGCAGGCGGTGCGCGACGACGTGCCGCTGGCGGAGCGGCTGCGCTACGTGTGCATCGTGTCGTCGATCATCGACGAGTTCTTCGAGGTCCGGATGCCGGACCTGATCGACGAGATGCGGGAGTCCGGCGGCTGGGGACCGGCCGCCCCACAGTGGGAATCCTTTGTCCGCATCTCGGCGCGGGCGCACGCGCTGGTCGACCGGCAGTACCAGGTCTTCAACCAGGTGATCGCGCCGGCGCTGGAGGCGCGCGGCATCGTCATCCTGAGCCACGCCCGCCGCAACGCGGCGCAGCGCAAGTGGGTGCGCGAGTACTTCGAGCTTGAGGTGCGGCCGCTGCTGTCGCCGATCGGGCTCGACCCGTCGCACCCCTTTCCGCTGCTGATGAACAAGGCGCTGAACTTCATCGTGCAGCTGGAGGGCAAGGACGCGTTTGGCCGCCCCTCGTCGGTGGCGGTGCTGAAGGTGCCGCGCGTGCTGCCGCGGGTGATCCCGCTGCCGGCCAAGCTCGCGCCCGGGCAGCAGGCCTTCGTGATGCTGTCCTCGGTGATCCGCGCCCATTTGCAGGACGTCTTCCCCGGTCGCTCGGTGCCCGGCTTCTCGCAGTTCCGCGTCACCCGCGACTCGGATCTGTGGGTCGACGAGCGCGAGGTGCACAACCTGCGGCAGGCGCTGCGCATGGAGTTGACGCAGCGCCACTACGGCGCCGCGGTGCGGCTGGAGGTGCTGCGCACCTGCCCGCCGCACCTGGAAGCGCTGCTGCGCGAGCACTTCGCGCTGCCGCAGGAAGCCGTCTACCGCGTCGACGGTCCGGTGAACCTGGTGCGGCTGAACGAAATGGTCGACCACCTGAAGCAGCCGGAACTTCGCTGGCCGCCCTTCGTGCCGGCGTGGCCGGCGAAGCTGAAGCTCGGCGCCGACATGTTCGGGCGGCTGCGCGAGGGCGACCTGCTGCTGCACCACCCGTTCGAGAGCTTCGAGCCGGTGATCGAGTTCCTGCGCCAGGCGGCGTTCGACCCCAAGGTGGTGGCGCTGCGGATGACGCTTTATCGAACCGGCGCCTCGTCGATCCTGGTCGACCTGCTGATCGAGGCGGCGCGGCGCGGCAAGGAGGTCACCGTCGTCGTCGAGCTGAAGGCGCGCTTCGACGAAGAGGCCAACATCGGCCTGGCCGAGCGGCTGGAGAAGGAGGGCGCGCAGGTCGTCTACGGCGTGGTGGGGCTGAAGACGCACGCCAAGCTGCTGCTGGTGCTGCGCCGGGAGCAGGACGGCAAGCGGACCCGGCTGGCGCATTACGCGCACCTCGGCACCGGCAATTACCATCCGACCACGACCCGGCTGTACACCGATTTCGGCATGCTGACCGCAGACCCCGCCATCTGCCGCGACGTCGAGCGGGTGTTCATGCACCTCACCAGCCTGGCCAAGGTGGAGAAGCTCACGCACCTGTGGCTGGCGCCATTTTCCCTGCACAAGCAGGTGCTGGCGGCGATCGCGCGCGAGGCCGCCTGGGCCAGGAAGGGCAAGCCGGCGCGAATCATCGCCAAGATGAACGCGCTGATCGACGAGGCCACCATCAACGCGCTGTACGAAGCCTCGGCTGCCGGCGTGCGCATCGACCTCATCGTGCGCGGCGCCTGCGCGCTGCGGCCGGGGGTCAAGGGCCTGTCGGAGAACATCCACGTGCGCTCGATCGTCGGCAGGCTGCTGGAGCATCACCGCATCTATTACTTCCGCAATGGCGGCGCCGACGACGTGTATCTGTCCAGCGCCGACTGGATGGGGCGCAACCTGTTCCGCCGCATCGAGGTGGCCTGGCCGGTGCTCGACGCCAAGCTGAAGCTGCGGGTGCTCAACGAGGGGCTGCGGCCGTACCTGGAAGACACCGCCGAGGCCTGGGTGCTCGGCCCCGACGGTGCCTACCAGCCGCCCAAGGGCGGGCCGGGCGCGCGCAGCGCGCAGCGCCTGCTGATCGAAAGCCTCGCCGAGTCGGCGTGACGGCAACGGCGATGGAACTGCTGCTCTGGCGCCACTGCGAGGCTGAACCCGGCGAGCCCGACCTCGGCCGCGCCCTCACTGGCAAGGGCGAAAAACAGGCGCGCCGGGTCGCCGCCTGGCTGCACGCGCACCTTCCCGACTCGGCGCGCATCCTCGTCAGCCCGGCGAAACGCGCGCAGCAGACCGCGGCCGCGCTGGCCGAACTCGCGCCGCGCAAGCTGAAGACCGTCGATGCCATCGCTCCCGGCGCCAGTGCCGAGGACGTGCTGCGAGCCGCACACTGGCCGGATGCCAAGTCGACGGTCGTCGTGGTCGGCCATCAGCCCACCCTCGGCTGGGTGGCAAGCCGCCTGCTTTCCGGCGCCGAGGCCGACTGGGCGATCAAGAAAGGCGGTGTGTGGTGGTTCAGCTCGCGCAGCCGGCTCGGCATCGAGCAGGCCGTGCTGCGCGCGGTGATCACGCCCGACCTGCTGTAGACGGCGCGCCAGCCGCCGTCAGTGCGGTCGCGCTGCGTCGTCGCCCTGTGCCCGCGCGCCTGACCTGCTGTAGGCCGCACGCCAGCCACCGTCAGGGCGCTCGCGCGACGTCGTCGCGCTCCCCGCGCTTTTGACCTGCTGCCGGCGGCGCGAAGGCCGCCGTCAGAGCGGCTTGATTGAAAGCCGGAAGCCCACCTTCTCCCACTGCGCGGCTTCCTCGTCGAGGAGGAACTGCGTCAGCGGGTGCCGCGCCAGCCAGTCGCCGTCCAGCCGCAGCTCGAAGCTGCCGCGGCTGGCGCGCAGGGTCCACTTCGGCAGCTGGATCGGCCGCCGGGCGTGGCAAAAGATCACCGCCAGCCGCAGGGCGAGGATCTTCGCCACCCTGGCCGGGTCGGCCAGCGCCGCGGCGACTTTCTTCAGGTTGCCGCGCTGGGCGAGGATCAGCGTCGCGATGCGCTGCTGGTCGGTAGTAGAAAAGCCGGCCAAGTCGGCGTTGCCAACCAGGTAGGCGCCGTGCTTGTGGTGGTCGTTGTGCGAGATCGCGAAGCCCACCTCGTGCAGCGCTGCCGCCCAGGCCAGCCGCTTGACCTCCTCCTCGCCCGCCTGCGGATCGAGGGCGTCGTGAAGCGTGCGCGCGATCGCCGCCACCTGCTGCGCCTGAGCGCGGTCGATGTCGAAGCGTCGCTGCAGCCGAAGCACAGTGGCATCGCGCAGGTCGTGCCGCTCGCGCCGACCGAGCAGGTCGTAAAGCAGCCCGAGACGCAGTCCGCCTCGCGCCGGCACCATTTCGGTGATGCCCAGCGTGTCGAACACCGCCGCCAGCACCGCCAGCCCGCCGGCCAGCACCTGTGCCCGCTCGGGCTTCACGCCGGGCAGCTTCAGCCTTCGTATCTCCCCGACGTCGATCAGCACCTGGCGCAGGTTCAGCAGGTGCTCGCCGGTGATCCGGCTGCCGTCGCCCCAGCCGAACTGCCGCGCTAACTCGGCGCAGGCGCCGACCGTGCCGCTGGCGCCGAAGGCCTCCTGCCAGTGGGCGCGGCCGAAGACGTTCACCGCCTCCTCGATCTCGGCCGCCGCCGCCACCTGCGCGCGGCGGAAGCCGGCGCGGTCGAGTGCGCCAGCGCCGAAGAAGCGCAGCGTGGTGTTGACGCAGCCGACCTTGAACGACTCGGCGCTGCTGGCCTGAAAGCCCTGGCCGACGATCAGCTCAGTCGAGGCGCCGCCGATGTCCACCACCAGCCGCGGCTCCTTCGATGGCGGCGCCGAGTGCATGCAGCCCTCGAAGGTCAGCCGTGCCTCCTCGCGGCCGGAGATGATGTCGATCGGATAGCCGAGCGCAGCCTGCGCCTCGATCAGGAACTCGTCGCGGTTGGCCGCCTCCCGCAGCGTCTGCGTGCCCACCGCGCGCACCTGCTCGGGCGGCAGCCCGCGCAGCCGCTCGTTCATCCGCGCCAGGCACTCGCAGGCGGTGTCGATCGCCTTGCGCGAGATGCGCTGGTCGGGGCCGACGCCGGCGGCCAACCGCACCGTTTCCTTCCAGTAGCCCTGCAGCTCGATGTGCCGGCCCTGCCCGCGGCCCATTTGCAGGCGGAAGCTGTTCGAGCCGAGGTCAACCGCGGCCAGTTGCATGCCACGGAAACGAGAGCGAAATCATGCGGCGATTGTAGGGTTGCGCGCTGCGCGACCGCGGCGCCGGCGCACGCGCGGACTTGACGCAAAGCATGTCGAACGCCGGCTGCCTCCGGCAGCATCGCGGTCATGGGCAAAGCGGCAGAAGAACGGCTGGCGAGGCTGGCGGCACCGAGGCTCGCCCGCGAGTTGAAGACGATGCGGGCCATGATGCGCATTGCCTGCCGCGACCGGCATGGCACCGCCGAGGGGCTTTGCGCCGACTGCGAGGCCCTGCTCGCCTACGCGACCAAGCGGCTGGCGCTGTGCCCCTACGGCGACGAAAAGCCCACCTGCGCCAACTGCCGCATCCACTGCTATGGCCCGCGCCAGCGCGAGCAGGTGCGGCAGATGATGCGCTACGCGGGTCCGCGCATGCTGTGGCGGCATCCATACCTGGCGGTGATGCACCTCGTCGATGGCCGCCGGCCGGCGCCGCCGCGGCCGAACGAAGTCGCGGCGGCAACGGGGCAAGCGGCGGCGAAGGCCGAGGACGCCGCGCCCGTTTCCGGACTGCCGCGGTGAAGCCGGGCGCAGTTCCCCTAAGAACTCACTGACGAGGCCAGCCGGCTTTCCGGGCGCGGGCGCTGAAGCGGAGGGCCGCTGGCGGCTGTCATCGCGCGCGAACTCGGCAAGCGTTGCCGAGCGCCGATGCTGACGCGCGAGCAGCTGTCGGCTGCCCCGCCGCCGGCCGCGGCGTTGTGCGCTTAGTCCGCGCCGACCAGCGCCGCCGCGAAGCGCTCCGCCACGAACGGCTGCAGGTCGTCGAGCTTCTCGCCGACGCCGATGAAGTAGATCGGCAGCGGCCGGCCGCGGCGCTCGCGCGCGATCGCCGCCAGGACGCCCCCCTTCGCGGTGCCGTCGAGCTTCGTGATGATGAGCCCCGTGAGCCCCACCGCGTCGTCGAAGGCGCGCACCTGCGCCAGCGCGTTCTGGCCGTTGGTGCCGTCGAGCACCAGGATCACCTCGTGCGGCGCGCCGTCCATGGCCTTGCCGATCGACCGCTTGACGCGCTTCAGCTCGTCCATGAGGTGCAGCTGGGTGGGCAGCCGGCCGGCGGTGTCGGCGATCAGCACATCGATGCCGCGCGCGCGGGCCGCGGCCACGGCGTCGAACACCACCGCCGCCGGGTCGCCGCTCTTCTGCGCGATCACCTCGACGCCGTTGCGCTCGCCCCAGATCGCCAGCTGCTCGCGCGCGGCGGCGCGGAAGGTGTCGCCGGCGGCCAGCAGCACCGTCTTGTGCTGGTCCGCCAGCCAGTGCGCCAGCTTGCCGATCGAGGTGGTCTTGCCGGCGCCGTTGACGCCCGCCACCATCATCACCAGCGGCCTGGCGCGCTCCAGGTCGATGCGCGCCTCGCACGGCGCCAGCAGCTTGGTCAGCTCGTCGCGCAGGGCGTCGCGCACCTCGGCCGGCGTCTTCAGGCCCTTGAGCTTGATGCGGTCGCGCAGCGCCGCCAGCAACTCCGAGGTGGTGGCCGCCCCGCAGTCAGCGCCGAGCAGCGCCACCTCCAGGTCGTCGAACAGGGCGTCGTCGATGACGCCGCCGGAGAACACGCCGACGATGTTGACGCGGGTGCGCTCCAGGCCTTTCTTCAGGCGGGCAAGCCAGCCGCCTTTCTCGGTGCTCACGGCAAGGCCTCCGTGCGCGGCGGCAGTCGCGGCGGCCAGCGGCCCCGCGCCTTCGCCTGCTGCGAAAATCACACTTGGTTTCGAGGGGGGCGAAGTTTAAGTGAGCCGCAGCACCTGGCCGCCGCGCACGCGCGCTGCGGCGGCATCGCACGCTCCGAAGCAGGTGCGGATCATCGGCGGCCAGTGGCGGCGCACGCCGATCCCGGTGCATGACGCGCCCGGCCTGCGCCCCTCGCCCGACCGCGTGCGCGAGACACTGTTCAACTGGCTGGCGCACCTGCGGCCGGACACGGCCTCGCTGCGCGGGCTGGACCTGTTCGCGGGTACCGGCGCGCTGGGCTTCGAGCTGGCCTCGCGCGGCGCTGGCCGCGTCGTGCTGGTCGAGCGTCAGCCGCAGCTCGTCGAGCGGCTGCGCGCACTCAAGCACAAGCTCGACGCGAAGCAGGTCGAGGTCATCGCTGGCGAGGCGCTGTCGGCGGCGGCCGCCCTGCCGAAAGCCAGCTTCGACGTCGTCTTTCTCGATCCGCCCTTCGACAGCGGCCTGCTCTGGCCGGCGATCGAAGCGGCGATGCCCCTGTTGGCCGCGGCCGGGCTCATCTATGCCGAGTGCGACATGCTGATCGCGCCCGCGCAAGCCGCCGCGCGCGGGCTGGAGATCGTGCGCGCCGCCCGCGCGGGCCGCGTCTGCTTTCATTTGCTGCAACCGCGCGATGCCTGAATAATCGGCGGCCGGCAGGCGAGGGGGAAGAACGATGGTGGTGGCCGTCTATCCGGGCACTTTCGATCCGTTGACGCGCGGGCACGAGGACCTGGTGCGCCGCGCCGCGGGGCTGTTTCCCAAGCTGGTGGTCGGCGTGGCCGACAGCCGCACCAAGCGGCCTTTTTTCTCGTTCGACGAGCGGCTGAACATCGCGCGCGAGGTGCTCGGCCACTACCCCAACGTCGAGGTCGCCGGCTTTCGCGGCCTGTTGCGCGACTTCGTGCGCGAGCACCAAGCGCGGGTGATCGTGCGCGGGCTGCGCGCGGTCTCCGACTTCGAGTACGAGTTCCAGCTCGCCGGCATGAACCGCTACCTGCTGCCCGACGTGGAGACGATGTTCCTCACGCCGTCGGACCAGTACCAGTTCATTTCCGGCAGCATCGTGCGCGAGATCGCCATGCTCGGCGGCGACGTCAGCAAGTTCGTATTTCCGTCGGTCGAGCGGTGGCTGAAGGCTAAGCTCGAGCAAATGGGCCGCACCGAAGGCACCTAGGCTCGATAGCAGGGGACAGGGCGGACGCACCCGTTGGCGCGCGAACGGATCGAGGTCGTCGACGCGCTGCGCGCCTTCGCGCTCGCCGGCATCCTGCAAGTCAACATCCAGTCTTTCCTCTGGGGCGCGGGCGACCCGCTCGGCTACTTTGCCGAGCCGCCCGGTGCGCTTGACACCGCCGTCTACCTGCTGGTCGCCACCTTCGTCTCGACGAAGTTCCTGTCGATCTTCGCCTTTCTCTTTGGGCTCGGTTTCGCACTTCAATGGCGCTCGCTGCGGCGGCGGCTCGACGTGGCGCCGGCGCGGGCGGCGTACCGGCGGCGGCTGGCGTTCCTCCTGCTGCTGGGGGTGGCGCATGGCGGGCTGCTGTACTACGGCGACATCCTCACGGCCTATGCGCTGCTGGGCTTTCTGCTGCTGCACTACGCGCAGTCGCGGCCGGCGGCACTGGCCGCCTCGGTGCGGCGCTGGTGGTGGGGCTTTGCGCTGCTCACGGTGGCTAGCACCGTGGCGTTCGAAGCGCTGCGGCTGGGTTTGCCGTTCGACGGCGACGCCTCGGTGGTGCCGGCATGGGCGCTAGAGCAGCGCGCGATCTACACCGAGGCCGGCTTCCTCGATCAGATCGGCGCGCGGCTGGCCGATTACCGCAGCGTGCTCGTCTCGACCATGCTGCTCGGCGCGCCGCAGGTCATGGGCCTGTTCCTCCTCGGCGCGTTGGCCGGCCGCCTGGGCTGGCTGGCGCGGCCCGAGCGCCATCGGCGCCTGTGGCGCGCAGCCACCTGGATCGGGGTCGCGGCCCTGCCTTTCGCGGCGATCGGCGCGTGGCTGAATTTCGAGACCCTACGCGATTCGCCCGCCGACCCCTCGGCGATCGGCTACGCGTTCGTCAACGCCGGCTCGGTCGCCGCAGCCTTTTATGTGGCGTTGTTCGTCCGTTGGCGCGAGCAGGCCGCGATGCGGCGTCTGATCGCGTGGCTGGCGCCGGCCGGCCGCATGCCGCTCACCAACTACATCGCGCAGTCGCTGGCGATGGGGCTGCTGCTGTCGGGCTGGGGATTCGGGTCTGGCGCGTCGCTGGGTCGCGCCGAACTCGCGCTAACGGCGCTGACGATCGCTACCGTGCAGCTCGTCGCCAGCCGGGCCTGGATCGCGCGCTTTGGCCAAGGGCCGCTGGAGACGCTGTGGCGGTGGGCGACGTATAGGCGGCGGTGACGTTGCGCCGTTCAAGGCGAGGACTGCACCTGTGAGCCCCCCAACGTGGCGCCAAGGTTGGCCGCAGCCTTTTGAGTTCGGCTTCAGAAGCGGGAAAATGATGCCGGTTACCGTACTGACAAACAGCCATGAACCTAACCGCAGTTCTGATGCCGGCCGCCGAGGGCGGCTATGTGGCAATGAACCCCGAAACCGGCACGACGTCTCAGGGCGAAAGCATTGACGAGGCGATCGCGAACCTGGCCGAGGCGACAGCGCTTTACCTTGAAGAGTTTCCGCTTGCGGTTGCGGGCAAGCCGCTAATCACCACGTTCGACATCGCAGAGCATGCCTAAGTTGCCGCGGGTCTCGGGGCGCGAGGCAATTCGCGCGCTCGAACGGCTCGGATTCGGCATCGTTCGGCAACGCGGAAGTCACGTTGTCATGAGGAGGGGAGACACGGGTTGCGTCGTTCCCGACCACCGGGAGTAGAAGACGGGAACGCTCGCGGGCGTGCTGAAGCAGGCCGGCGTTGCAGCCGAAGAGTTCCTGAAGGCTTTGGAAGGCTGACGCCCTTTCCCCCTCGACCGCGAAGGGGAGCCTTCGAAAGGCACAAAAGGCGCCTTTCAGATCAGGCATCTCTTGCAGCGAGAACGAAGTGCGCTGGCAGCAGAATCGCGGCTGCCTCAGCCTCGATCCGACCCGCCGCTGGAAACGCGGTCGATGCGCGCCACGAACCACCGCTCGCTGAAGCCGCCCAGGAAGCACAGCGCCAGCACTAGCGCTGGCGACAGTTGGCCGAGGTTGATCAGACCGGCCTCGACGAACAGCACGATCGGCACCGCCACCGCCGCGCCGATCGCCGGGCGGGCGAGGCTGAGCCAACGCTGCGTGCGCAGGTCGGGGCTGCGCGCC
>CALGWX010000184.1 GCA_937936215.1 uncultured Burkholderiaceae bacterium
ACGTGCACGCCTTCTACGGCGAGTCGCACATCCTGCACGGCGTCGACCTGACGGTGAACCGCGGCGAGGTCGTCACGCTGCTCGGCCGCAACGGCGCCGGCCGCACCACCACGCTGAAGGCGATCCTCGGCCTGGTCGGCAGGCGTTCGGGCTCGATCATGGTCAACGGAGTCGAGACGATTCATCTGCCGCCGCACAGGATCGCGCAGCTCGGCATCGGCTACTGCCCCGAAGAGCGCGGCATCTTTGCCAGCCTGTCGTGCGAGGAGAACCTGCTGCTGCCGCCGCCGGTGGCGAGCGGCGGGATGTCGCTGGACGAGATCTACGCCATGTTCCCCAACCTGAAGGAGCGCCGCGCCAGCCCCGGCATGCGGCTGTCCGGCGGCGAGCAGCAGATGCTGGCGGTCGCGCGGATCCTGCGCACCGGCGCGAAGCTGCTTCTGCTCGACGAGATCTCCGAGGGCCTGGCACCGGTGATCGTCCAGGCGCTGGCGCGCACGATCCGCACGCTGCGCGAGAAGGGGTTCACGATCGTCATGGTCGAGCAGAACTTCCGCTTCGCCGCCCCGCTGGCGGACCGTTTCTACGTGATGGAGCACGGCCGCATCGTCGAAAGCTTTACCGCCGCCGAACTGCAGTCCAAGATGGGCATGCTGCACGAGTACCTCGGCGTCTGATTCCCCACCCGCCCGAAACACAAGACAGAGGAGGCAACATGAAGCGCAAGTTCCTGCCGGCCATGATCGCGGCCGCTTTCGCCCTTGGCATCGGCAGCGCCCAGGCGCAGATCTCCGACGGCATCGTCAAGATCGGCGTGCTCAACGACATGTCGGGGCTCTACGCCGACCTCACGGGGCCCGGCTCGGTGGTGGCGGCCCGGCTGGCGGTGGAGGACTTCCAGAAGACCTCCAAGGCCGGACTGAAGGTCGAGATCATCAGCGCCGACCACCAGAACAAGCCCGACGTCGGCTCGAACATCGCCCGCCAGTGGTACGACAAGGACAACGTCGACGTCATCGTCGACGTGCCCACCTCCAGCGTGGCGCTCGCGGTCAACCAGATCACGCGCGAGAAGGGCAAGGCGTTCCTCGTCTCCGGCGCGGCGACCTCGGACCTGACCGGCAAGGCGTGCTCGCCGAACACGATCCATTGGACCTACGACACCTGGATGCTGGCCAACGGCACCGGCAGCGCGATCGTCAAGACCGGCGGCGACACCTGGTTCTTCCTCACCGCCGACTACGCGTTCGGCCACGCGCTGGAGCGCGACACCGAGGCGGTGGTGCTGAAAAATGGCGGCAAGGTGCTCGGCAAGGTCCGGCATCCGTTCCCCGGCTCCGACTTCTCGTCGTTCCTGCTGCAGGCGCAGTCGTCGAAGGCGAAGATCATCGGCCTGGCCAACGCCGGCGGCGACACCATCAACTCGATCAAGCAGGCGGCCGAGTTCGGCATCACCAAGCGCGGCCAGAACCTCGCCGGGCTGCTGGTGTTCCTCACCGACGTCAAGGCGCTCGGGCTCGACGTCGCCCAGGGTCTTATCTTTACGGAGACCTTCTATTGGGACCTGAACGACGCCACGCGCGAGTTTGCCAAGCGGTTCTCGGCCCAGGCGCCGCGCAACAACTACCCGACGATGATCCATGCCGGCGTGTACTCGGCGGTGCTGCACTACCTGAAGGCGGTCGAAGCGATCAAGACCGACGACGGCACCAAGGTCGTCGAGCAGATGAAGAAGATGCCGACGGATGATCCGCTGTTCGGCAAGGGAACGATCCGTGTGGACGGGCGCAAGATCCACCCCGCGTACTTGGTCGAGGTGAAGTCCCCGGCCGAGTCCAAGGGACCGTGGGACCTCTACAAGATCCGCGCAACGATCCCGGCGGAGCAGGCCTTCAGGCCGCTGTCGGAAAGCGACTGCCCGCTGGTGACCGGCGGTGCCGCCCCGGCGAAGAAGTGATGGGCCGACGCCACGCGGGCGGCCCTCCCGCGCGGCGTTCACCGACCGAGCGGATGACGTGAACCGCGAGCCCGTCAGCCGATTCTTTCCCGCGCCCCGAGGCGGCGTCGCGTGGCGCGCGCTAGCCTTGGCGCACCGACAGGCGCACGGGCGCGGAGGCGGCGTGCGCGTCGGGCGGGCGCGCCATGCGGCCGGCCGCGGCCGAAACTGATTTCGCGAGCCGGCACAGTGGAAATCTTTGGCGTTCCCTCGCAGGCGCTCTTCGGCCAGCTTCTGATCGGGCTGATCAACGGCTCGTTTTATGCGCTGCTGTCGCTCGGCCTGGCGGTGATCTTCGGGCTGCTGAACATCATCAACTTCACTCACGGCGCCCAGTACATGATGGGGGCGTTCGTCGCCTACATCCTGCTCAACCACTTCGGCGTCAGCTACTGGTGGGCGCTGCTGATCGCCCCCGTCCTTGTCGGCGCCACCGGCGTGATCATCGAGCGCACGATGCTGTCGCGGCTGTACAAGCTCGACCACCTGTATGGCCTGCTGCTGACCTTCGGTCTGGCGCTCGTGATCCAGGGGCTGTTCCGGCAGCAGTACGGCTCGGCCGGCTTGCCGTACCAGATCCCCGCCCAGCTGCAGGGGGCGCAGAACCTCGGCTTCATGTTCCTGCCCAACTACCGGGCGTGGGTGATCGTCGCCTCGCTGGTGGTGTGCCTGTCCACCTGGTACGTGATCGAGCGCACCAAGCTCGGCGCCTACCTGCGCGCCGCGACCGAGAACCCGCAACTGGTGCAGGCCTTCGGCATCAACGTGCCGCGGATGATCACCGCCACCTATGGCTTCGGCGTCGGACTCGCCGCGCTCGCCGGTGTGATGGCGGCGCCGATTTACCAGGTCAGCCCGCAGATGGGAGCGGATCTCATCATCGTCGTCTTCGCGGTGGTCGTGATCGGCGGCATGGGATCGATCATGGGCGCCATTGTCACCGGCTTCGGGCTCGGCATCGTCGAGGGGCTGACGAAGGTGTTCTACCCCGAGGCCTCCAGCACGGTGATCTTCATCATCATGGCGATCGTGCTGCTGGTGCGGCCGGCCGGACTCTTTGGGACGCAGAAGTAGATGGCCGCCGTCGCACTCGCCCCCCCTGCCGAGACGCTGGCCTACCAGCGCAAGGTCTTCATCTTCATGGCGGTGGTGTTCGCGGTCGCGCCGCTGGTCGTCTACCCGGTCTTCATGATGAAGGTGATGTGCTTCGCGCTGTTCGCGTGCGCCTTCAACCTGCTGATCGGCTATGTCGGCCTGCTGTCGTTCGGCCACGCGATGTTCTTCGGCATGGCCAGCTACGTCTCGGCGCACGCCGCCAAGGTCTGGGGCCTGACGCCCGAACTGGCGATCCTGTCCGGCACGGTGGTGGCCACCGCGCTCGGCTTCGTCGCCGGCTCGCTGGCGATCCGGCGGCTGGGCATCTACTTCGCGATGATCACGCTGGCGCTGGCGCAGATGGTCTTCTTCTTCAGCCTGCAGGCGCCCTTCACCGGCGGCGAGGACGGCATCCAGGCGGTGCCGCGCGGGCACCTGTTCGGCGTCATCGACCTGTCCGAGACGTTCTCGATGTACCTGCTGGTGCTGACGATCTTCCTCGGCGGCTTTCTCTTCATCTACCGCATCGTGCACTCGCCGTTCGGCCAGGTGCTGAAGGCCATCCGCGAGAACGAGAGCCGGGCGCTGTCGCTCGGCTACGACGTCGACAAGTACAAGCTAGTGGCGTTCGTTCTCTCGGCGGGCCTGTCGGGGCTGGCGGGCGCGACCAAGGCGCTGGTGTTCCAGCTGGCGTCGCTGACCGACGTGCACTGGACGATGTCCGGCGAGGTGGTGCTGATGACGCTGCTCGGCGGCCTAGGCACGATCTTCGGCCCCGTGGTCGGCGCCGCCGTGATCATCACCATGCAGAACTACCTGGCGCAGCTCGGCGCCTGGGTGACGATCGTTCAAGGCCTGATCTTCGTCGTCTGCGTGCTCGCCTTCCGCCGCGGCATCGTCGGCGAGATCGCGCACGCGCTGAAAAAACCGCTGTAGCTGCCTGATGCGGCGGCCGCAGCGGCACGCCGCCGGCCCAGGCCCGTCGCCGTGACCGCGCATTCCCCTGCCCCGCGCCGCAGCGCCGCCGAGCAGCGCAAGCTGGACGCCGCGCTCACGGATCTGTTCGAGCGCAAAATCAGCTTCAACCAGGTCCTGGGCCTGAAGGTGCTCACGCTCGGCCCCGGCGGGCCGCAGCTGCGCTTCGAGATGCGGCCGGAACTCGTCGGCCACTACCTGTACGGGCGCCTGCACGGCGGCGTCATCTCCGCCACCCTGGACGCAATGGCGGGGCTGGCCATTATGGTCGCGCTGGGCGAGAAGCACAGCGAGGAGAGCGCCGAGCAGGTGATGCACCGTTTCCTGCGCCTGGGCACGATCGACCTGCGCATCGACTACCTGCGGCCGGGTCTGGGCCGCCACTTCGTCGCCAGCGCCGAGGTCCTTCGTCTCGGTGGCCGCGTCGGCTCGGTGCAGATGCGGCTCGTCAACGACGAGGGGAAGCTCGTCGCCACGGGCGCCGCCTCTTACATGCTCAGCTGAGCCGCCCTACTCGACCACCGTCTGCGACTGCTCGCGCAGGTACTGCGGCAGGTAGTAAAACGAGCCGATCGCCTTGCCGGTGGTGCCGCTCGCCTTCCAGCCGCCAAACGGCTGGTAGCCCGGCCAGGCACCCGTGGTCGCCCCCTGCGGCCGGTTGACGTAGACCACGCCGGCCTCGATGCGGTCGAGAAACTGCGGAATCTCGTCGTCCGCGCCATAGAAGCCGGCGGTCAG
This sequence comes from uncultured Burkholderiaceae bacterium, assembly GCA_937936215.1. Lineage (GTDB taxonomy): Bacteria > Pseudomonadota > Gammaproteobacteria > Burkholderiales > Burkholderiaceae_F > JADJWR01. The sequence goes on from CALGWX010000184.1 coordinate 4,805, forward strand.
CCCATAGTCGCTCGCGTTGGCGAGATCGATCGCCTGCGCCACCGAGTCGACCTCCGCGACCAGCACCAGCGGGATGAACTTCTCCTCGTACCACAGCCGATAGTCCAGCGGCGCCGTGGCCACCGTCGGCGCGACGAACCAGCCGTTGGCGAGATCGCCGGCATCGAGCGTCTGGCCACCGGTCAACACCGTACCGTGGCGCCGCAGGTTCTCGGCGCACTTCTGATAGCGCAGGTACGCCGCCTCGTTGATCACCGGGCCCATCCAGTTCTCGCGCCGCGTCGGGTCGCCGACCGCGATCAGCCGCGTCTTGGCCACCAGTTTCTCGCGCAGCGACTCGGCGACCGGCCGCTCCACATACACGCGTGAACACGCCGAGCACTTCTGCCCCTGCAGCCCGAAGGCCGAGCGCACGATGCCGGTGGCGGCGCGCTCGAGATCGGCGTGACGGCTGACGATCGCCGCGTTCTTGCCGCCCATCTCGGCGATGCACGGCCGCGGCCACGCGCCCTGCGCGAACTGGCGCACGATGCCCATGCCGACCTCGTACGAGCCGGTGAAGGTCACGCCGGCCACCTGCGGCTCCGCGAGCAGCGCGGCGCCCACTTCGCCGCCGGCGCCGGTGACGTAGTTGACGACGCCGTCCGGCAGGCCGGCATCGCGCAGCACCTCGAGCAGCAGCCAGCCGCTCCAGGAGGTGTCGGTGGCGGTCTTGAACACCACCGTGTTGCCCGCCACCAGCGCGGCAGCGATCGGCCCACCGGCCAGCGCGAACGGGAAGTTGAACGGCGCGATCACCGCCCACACCCCGTAGGGCTTGAGCACCGAGCGGTTGCGGCTGACGAAGCCCGGCAACGGATCGTTCGGCAGCCGGCGGTCGAAGCCATCATTGGCTTCCATCTGGTCGCAGTACCAGGTGAACAGGTCCGCCGTCTCCTGCACCTCGCCGAGCGACTCCATGCGGTTCTTGCCGACCTCGAGCGCTACCGCGGCGCCGATCTCGTAGACCCGCTGCTCAATCAGTGCCGCCACCCGCCGCAGCAGCCGCACCCGCTCTCGCCACGGTGTGTCCGCCCAGCCGCGGAACGCGCCCGCGGCGGCCGCCACCGCGTTGGCCGCATCCTGCGGCGTGCCGCGCACGAAGCGGCCGAGCAGCCAGCTCCGATCGATCGGCGAACGCACCTCGAAGCGATGTTCGCCCGCGCGCGGGCGGCCGGCGATCCACTGCGGATAGTCGCGCCCGAGCCGGGCGCGAACCTGCGCCAGCGCCGCCTCGAAGCGCTCGTGCAACTGCGGCGGGGGGTCGAACATGGTCGAGTAGGTCAGGCGAAAAGCAGTCTCAGTCACGGCGCTTTACTCCCTTGTTTCGAACGAACGGGCCCCGACTCGGCAACCGATTCGAGGCCATCACTGCCTGTCTCCGGCAAGCTCGCCCCAATCGTCCGGCGTTGCCCACGGCAGCGGCCAAGCCGGCCGCCGCTGCGGTCGGCGCCAAAGGGCGCAACCGGAAAACGCGCGCCTCATGGCCGGATCACTAGCTTGCCAACCGCGCGACGCTGCAGCAGATCTTCGAGCGCCCGCGAGGCCTCGGCGAGCGGATACTGCCTCGACACCAGCGGCCGTAGCCGGCCTTCGGCCAGCCAGCGCAGCAGCTGCGCCAGCAGACGACCGTTGCCCGCCGCATCGCGCTTGGCGTACTCGCCCCAATAGACGCCGACGGCGGAGACCTCCTTCAACAGCAGCAGGTTGGCGGGAATCTGCGGGATCTCGCCGCCGGCAAAGCCGATCACCAGCAGGCGCCCGCGCCACGCCAGCGAGCGCAACGCCGCCGCCGTGTAACTACCACCCACCGGATCGAAGACGACGTCGACGCCGCGCCCGTCGGTCGCCTGCTTGATCGCCTCCCGCAGGTCGGCCGACGCGTAGTCGATCAGCGCATCGGCACCGGCCGCCTGCGCCGCCCGCAGCTTGTCGCCGGACGAGGCCGCCGCAATGACCCGCGCGCCGGCCAGCTTGCCGAGCTCGACTGCCGCCAGTCCCACGCCGCCGCCGGCGCCGAGCACCAACAGCGTCTCGACGGGTTTCAGTTGCCCGCGCTCCGCCAGGGCGTGCTGCGCCGTGGCGTAGGTCAGCGTGAAGCCGGCGGCAACCGCCATGTCCACCGAGGAGGGTAGCGGCGCCACCTGCTCTTGCGGCGCGCACACCTGTTCCGCGAAGCCGCCGAGGCCGACGAACGCGACCACGCGGTCGCCGGGCCTGAAGGTCGCGACACCGTCGCCCACGGTGTCGATCGTGCCGGCGACCTCGGTGCCGGGAACAAACGGCAGCGGCGGCCGCAGCTGATACTTGCCCTGGATGATCAGCGCGTCGGGAAAGTTCACCCCTGCGGCAGCGACGCGAATGCGCACCTGCCCCGGCCCGGGCTGCGGCGGCGGCATGATGACCAGCCGCAGCCGCTCCGGCCCGCCCCACTCGACGCACTGGATCGCTCTCATGCCCGCCTCCGCCGGCGGAATTTACGCGGGCGGTCGGGACGTCTCAATGCATCCGCTATCCTCGCCCGCAACTTTGCCTGCGAAGGAGGTTGCCGATGATCGATGTCTATTCCTGGCCGACGCCCAATGGCCACAAGGTCCACATCATGCTCGAGGAGTGCGGCCTGCCGTACACCGTGCACGCCGTCGACATCGGCGCCGGCGACCAGTTCAAGCCTGAGTTCCTGGCCATCAGCCCCAACAACAAGATCCCGGCGATCGTCGACTCCGACGGCCCGGACGGGCAGCCGATCTCACTTTTTGAGTCGGGCGCGATCCTGATCTACCTCGCCGGCAAAACTGGCAGGTTCCTGCCCGCCGACGTGCGCGGCAAGTACGTCGCGCTGCAGTGGCTGATGTTCCAGATGGGCGGCCTCGGGCCGATGCTCGGGCAGGCGCAGCACTTCCGCATCTACGCGCCGGAGAAAATCGAGTACGCCATCAACCGCTACACCAACGAAGCGAAGCGTCTTTATGGCGTGATGAACAGGCGGCTGGGCGAGGTGGAGTACTTCGCGGGCGACTATGGCATCGCCGACATGGCGATGTTCCCTTGGGCACGGCTGCACGCCAACCAGGGCATCGATCTGGCGGAGTTTCCGAACGTCAAGCGCTGGCTCGACGCCATCGCCGAGCGGCCGGCGGTGCAGCGTGGGCTGCAGGTGCTGGCCGACCGCCGCAAGACGGTGGCGCAGCTCACGGACAAGGAGCGGCAGACGCTGTTCGGCGGCGGGCAGCAAGAGAAGCGCTGACCGCGCCGGGCCGCTACTGCAGCGGCCCTTTTAGCAGGTGCGGGAAGGGAATCGGCATGACCTTGATGCCCTCCTCTTCCAGTGCCTGCGCTTCTTCCCTGGATGTCACGCCGCGGATGCCGCGCTCCGGCGCCTCCTTGTAGTGGATGCGCCGCGCCTCTTCGGCGAAGCGTTCGCCGACGTCCTCGGTGCCGGCGACGATCTCGCGCGCGATCTTCAGGAACGCGGCCTGCAACTGCTCGGGCGTCGGCATCGCCGCCGTCTGCTGCTTGGCGGCCGACGGCGGCTCGGCGCCGCGATTGATCCGCGGCGCCGAAAGCGCCTTGCTGATTGCGCTCGAGCCGCACAGCGGACACTTCACCTGGCCGGCAGCCAGCTGCGCCTCGAAGGCCTCAGCGGAGGCGAACCAGCCCTCGAAAGCGTGCTGCTGCTTGCAACGGAGGTTGAAGACTTTCAAGGCCGGCTCGATGGAAGTTGGTGCCGCGGGCCGGACTCGAACCGGCATGGGCGCTATCACGCCCGGCGGATTTTAAGTCCGCTGTGTCTACCGATTTCACCACCGCGGCGCTCGAGAGTCTTCATGTAAGCCCACCCTTGGCTACACGTCTCCGGCCCGCGCAGGCATCCACAGCCGGCCGGCGTCAGCGCGGCGACTCGGGCTCCGCGCTGGAGTCGAATCCGCTGTCACCGCCGCTCGGGCCCGATCGATGCCCTTGCGATCGATCACGCCACGCCGCCGCCCCGAAGAATCGCCTGATCGGCCGCCTCGGCCCATGCAAACGCATTGTATGTCGCCGTCTGGCACCGTGAATTGCCCCTCGCCGCCCGGCGACGCCGATCTCGGCCAGCGCCGCGGCTTGCGGCGGCAGCCCGATTACCCAGCGAGAGACACCGAAAGTCTGCCGATGCTGACCGCCGTCCCGTCGCCGCACCTGCATCGCGCCACGCTTGTCCACGCAGGCGCTCGTGATTTGACCCTCTGTCGATACGTTCTCGAGGCTCGCCGCAAACAAGCTCGCCCGGCGATTCAAGGCGCCGGCCAGACCTCTGTTTGGCATCCGACGTGCCTCGATCGGTCACCTGACCGTCATCAGCGCGTCACAGCAATCACTCAGCACTGAAATCGATTTCACTCTTCATCGAACTGCTTGTCCGTACTGCGTCGTCCCACGATCAAGGATGTCGCCCGGCGCGCCGGCGTCTCACCTGCCACGGTGTCGCGGGTGCTCAACGGCTCAGCGGCGGTGGCCTCCGACACCGCTGCCCGCGTTCGGCGTGCCGTGCAGGCGCTGGCCTTCAGTCCTAGCCTTGCCGGTCGAACGCTGCGGGCCGCGCGTACGCGCAGCCTCGGCGTCGTGGTGCCGACCTTGACCAACCCCGTCTTTGCCGAGTGTCTCGCAGGAATCGAGGCAGCAGCGCGTCGGCGCAGTCACACGTTGAGCCTGGTCAGCACCGCGTATCGCGCTGAAGCAGAAGCGGATGCCGTGCAGGCTCTGTTGCGCCAGCGCGTTGACGGGCTCGTGCTGCATGACCTGGGGCATGACGCCGTACCACAGGGTGCGCAGCTTGCCGGCGCCGATCGCCTCCAGCGCCTCCTGTGGCTTGACATCGGGGCGATGTCCCAAAGTCTGTTGAACGCGCGAGCTGAGGTGGCGGCTCCTTCGACCCGCATGCGAGAGCATGCGGGTTGCCTCGCAAGCAACCGAAGGAGCCACCGAGATGAAGTCTCACACGAAGTCGTCGTTGCGGGCCGTGCCCGCTGCGCAGGTTCAGATCTCGCTG